>DAINNB010000028.1:0-14938 GCA_036736085.1 Chlamydiales bacterium | reverse complement strand
AGCGACAAAGACGTCCCTCCAGCAAAACGTCCGTTTCCTTGTGAAAGATGACAGTTTTTTCTTGGGGCGTTGCCCCAAACCCCATTAAAGGACTTCGTCCTTTAAAATCCTGTTTTTTTTATGGGGAATGTTAAAAAAAGTAGGACGAGAGTTTTTTAATAGGAAATAGATTTGATTGCTGAAGAAGAGGTGCATTTATAAATAGAGTCAATTGGCATTAAAATAACATGGCGGTCGTAAAAAATAGGTTCCTCATCTCCACGAGGGACAACAGCAATGATATCATATTCGTTGCGCTCAGTGTCAAAAGAGTGTTTTTTCCAATGAATATAAGTATCGAATTTTTAGCTGACTTCTAGAATTGTGACATCAATTGATCTGCTCGTGACATAGTATCTATCATTCCTAGGAATTCACTGCGCCACGCTAGCACAACTTCTATTAATAATTCCCTTTTAATGGGTTTTCAGGGTGTTCTCTATACATTTTAAGTATTTCTTGAAATACCTGATCTGCTTTTTGTTCGTTTGTCGTACCTTTTAATTCTTCGTTAAGATTCCCTGAATTACGCATAAGATTCTTAAGTTCGTTGAATGTTAAAGAGTCTAACAGCTCCTTGTCCTGGTAGATTTTTTCGCATTCTATAATGAGTTCTAAACAACGCTGCTGATTCCCTCTAAAAATATTTGCAATGATAGTTCCTTTAGATTCTCTACCTTTTTCCAAAGAAAACGAAGATAACTCGCTCCCATTATGCTGATCATCGATCAAATAATGTAAAACCTGATTGTTGATATGCTGCACAGACCCCTCATTTAAAAAAACGACCCAAACCAATAATTAACATAAAATAAATTTGCAATCAAACAAAACAAAATAAAAACAATCTAAAGCCACTTAAAAACAAACTTTTAAATAAAAAAAATATTATTAAATTCGAGATTAGCTCCAGCGACGTCACCAAAGAGGCTCTACGCCCTTTCTTCAGATTGCTTCAATATAATTAACAAAAAAAAACAGGATTTTAAAGGACGCGGTCCTTTAATGGGGCTTGGGGCGACACTCCAAAAAACAGAGGTTGAATAAAATCTATAATAGATTACACCGGCTCATCAACATATTGTAATTTAATAGGAGGGGTTAGGTTCTCATCACCGAAGGACGTGAACACAGTCCGATCAGGATATTCCGGAGAAGGATTAGAAAATCCTCTATGTATCGTACCTCTATGAAATATAAGCAGATCATAACTGCTTCCTTTTATCACTTTATCAGGATCGGTGTCTGTGATTTTTTGTATTGCATTAAAGACGTCTTCTCGAGCTTTACTTACTTTGCAAAGCTGCTGATATTCACTGCTTGTCGGCACAAAAACTTGCGTTGTAGGGCCTTTTAACACCCAAGTCACTCGAATCCCACAGCGTTCTTCTCGGTCTGGGATAAGATTTTGCTGATTATCTAGAAAGCAGCTATCCGTATGCCAACGAGGAACATTTAAGCGGGCTGATGCAAATTTATCCATAGAGAGCTGATGCACATCCAACATCCGAATGATTTTTGCTAAAATGGCAGAGGCCTTTTCAATGGCAGGACCCTTCTCTTCTAAGCATTCTTCAAATTTATAGATAAAATTCACTTCTATGCCTAAAGCATTAAATGATAAGGCTAATTTTTGACCTGACAATGAATTGAAAAACTGCTTCTCTTCCTCTGTCAAAACAGGAATAAATGCGTAAGGGACCTTCCCTTCTCTGACTTGTTCAATAGCCTCTTCAAGGGCTATCTCAACGCTTTCAAAAAAATTAGAGCTAGCTTGATCTACTGCTAGCGAAGAAGAAAATGGGGCATGGGTAACAACAGACATTTGAACCTCAACTTTTTATATCTCAATAGAAAGAGATCCAACTGGATGAATACCTTCCAAACCAAGAGACAGTTTTTTTCACGATCCTTTTCGATCTAACTACTGAATTTTGGGATCAAGGGGCATTCCTGGCACGTAGGTATGCCAGTTAGTAAAAAGCCCCACTAATTTAAGAAAGAAAGCAACAATAGAGATTAACACGAGAGGAATAAAAACAGCAATTTTCAATAAAGTTTTCGTCGTTTGATTATCCATTGAATTCCATGGTCCAGCCCAGTCTTTCCATTTTTCCTTACACCAAATAGCTGGTCTAAATAAATAGCCATCATATTCTGGTTCGCCCGGAAAAGGACCAAACCCCACATAAATATTGCCCACATAATTTATATGCTGAACCCCCTTACCTTCATTTATATAGACAGATCTTCTAAATTGATTAAGTGCCCGCGTAAAGTTATGCTGAACTCCCTTAAATTCATTTATATAGACATGATTATAAGGACAGACAGAAACAGTCACCTCTCCACCTCTATCATAAATAATTCTAGTCACTTACTCTCCATCAATAAAACTAAATAAACACCCAACAAATATTATATCAAAAACAAACAATCTGAAAAACAATTAATATTAATTTTATTTATTTAAAAAACCAGGATTTTAAAGGACGCAGTCCTTTAATGGGGCTTGGGGCAACGCCCCAAAAAAACAGAGATTCAATAAAAAATTAGCACGCCGGAACAGCAACAGAGACCTGAAGAGCAAGACCTCCTTCGGAAGTTTCTTTGTAGATGCTCATCATGTTTTCTCCGGTTTCGCGCATAGCGCGGATGACCGCGTCGAGAGAGACGCAGTGCTCACCGTTGCCCCGAAGAGCGAGACGCGCAGCTGTGATCGCCTTCATAGCGCCCATGATGTTTCTTTCTATGCAAGGGATTTGAACGAGACCGGCGACGGGATCGCAGGTGAGGCCGAGATGGTGCTCCATGGCGATTTCGGCGGCATTCTCAATTTGTTCGGTGGTGCCGCCTAGAATTGCGGCGAGGCCTGCAGCGGCCATGGAAGACGAGACGCCGATCTCTCCTTGACAGCCCATTTCGGCAGCAGAAAGAGAGGCGCCTTCTTTGTAGAGAAGGGCCATCGCGCTTGCGGTCAGGAAAAAGATAATGAGCGCATCGTCGGAAAAAGAGGGGAGAAATTTTTGCGCGTAGTGCAAGACGGCAGGGATGACGCCAGCTGAACCATTTGTGGGGGCCGTAACGATCCGGCTTCCAGCGGCGTTTTCTTCGTTGACGGCGAGAGCGTAGACGCCGACCCACTCCATGACGAGGGTGGGGTCGTCTAAGATCTGCGCTTCGGCGGCGAGAAGATCTCTGTAAAGAGCAGCGGCTCTCCGCTGAACTTTAAGGCCGCCAGGAAGTTCGCCTTCGAGAGAGAGGCCTCTTTCTACAGATTCTTGCATAACGCGCCAAATGCGAAAAATACCAGAGCGGATCTGCTCTTCCGAACGCAGCTGCCTTTCATTTTCTAGGACAATTTGCCAAATCGGCTTTTGATGCTGCTTAGATAGGGTCAAAAGCTCTTCCGCTGTTTTGAAAGGATAAGGAACAGAAGTCTCGGCTTGTTTTGGCGCATTTTTTTGCATTGCTTCTTCATGATCAACAATAAAACCGCCGCCGACGGAATAATAAAGCTGAGAATCGAGTTGCTTGCCTTTGTAGCTATAGGCCTTCATACGCATGGCATTGGAATGATAAGGCAGGAATTTGCCGCGTAAAAACAACAGATCGGCTTCAGGGTCAAAAGAAATTGTACGCCGGCCGAAAAGGTGAAGAGTTTTTTCAGATTGAATACGGGCTATTCGATGCGAAATAGAAGAGGGGTCGCCGCCTTCAGGAGTTTCTCCCTCGAGGCCCAGCAAAATTGCCAAATCAGTGGCATGCCCTTTGCCCGTCATCGCCAAAGAGCCGTATAGTTCTATTTTAATGGAAGCGATGTCTTCAAAAAATTCTTTTTCTTTCAAACCGACCAAAAATCGACGGGCCGCCCGCATCGGACCTACCGTATGAGAACTAGAAGGGCCAATTCCAATCGAAAACACATCAAAAATGCTCACAAATCCCATAAACATTGTCTCCAGACTTACGAACCATCTCAGTAAAGTCACTATTTTTAACCATAACCAAAAATCTATGCAAGAAAAAGCTGTAAAAGGAAAATTAATCTATGCTCAATTAAAATATATTTTATACAAAAGTGGATACAAAATTTTACCTTTAGACTGAATTAATTCAATCAACTCTTAACGAAAAAACCACAAAAGAATATAGTTGTTTTTTTATCCTTACAAGAGCCAAACGAATGAACGTCATTTGCATGATCCCTGCCCGCTTTAACAGCAGCCGTTTTCCTGGGAAACTTTTGGCGAAAGCTTTGGGCAAAACAGTTTTACAAAGAACATTTGAACAGGCCAAAAACTGCGCTATTTTCAGCAAAGTATGCGTGGCCACAGATCATGAACTGATCGCAAAACATGTCGAAGAGCTCGGCGGCGAGGTGATTTGGACCAGCTCGTCTTGTCCAAATGGTACGCAAAGGTTAATCGAAGCGCTAAAAAAAACTCCCGAACTGCAGCAAGCAGACATCGTCCTCAATTTGCAAGGAGACCACCCTTGCACATCGCCCGATTCTATGGAAGCTGTTGTTCGTCTTTTAAAAAAAGACCGAAAAGCTGCCATGTCAACCGCAGCCATCCCTCTGAAAAATGTTCACCATTTCCTCTCTCCCCACGTCGTCAAGTGCGTATTCGACCAAGACCAAAATGCCCTTTATTTTAGCAGAGCTCCCATCCCCTATTGCCGAGAAGGTGTGCCAAGCCGAGCCTATCATCATCTCGGCCTCTATGCCTATAGAACCTCGTTTCTCCTCTCTTCTCTTAAAGAAACATTGACGCCGCTGCAGCTGCAGGAAGATTTAGAACAGCTCAACATTTTAGAAAAAGGGCTGCGCATCAAAATCGCCCTCGTCAACGACTCTCCCTTCGGAGTAGACACCCCCGAAGACCTCATCTCTTTAGAAGATTATTTAAGAAATGCTCGAGATGAGAGTTCTAAGCTCTTCAATAAGATATAGAGGACAATTGAGGATATCGTCATCTTTCTTTAAATTCATTGGAGAGCTACGAATGAGTAATTGAGGATGATAAGCATCTCCGTATACCCTTAAACTTTTCTTTTTTGAAGAATTTCCTGATTTAACTTCCAATGGATAGATTAAACCGTCTTGCTCTAAAATAAAATCAACTTCAGCTTTTCCTTCGCTGGTCCAGTAAAATAAAAAGTATTGACTATGCACCAACTCTTGCGCAATGTAATTTTCTGTGATAGCTCCGCGAAATTCTTGAAAAAGTTCATTTTGATGCAAAATAGTTTTTGCGGAAAGATTAGACATCGCTCCAAGCAAGCCTACATCAACTAAATAAATTTTAAAGGCATTCAAGTCTGCATAAGCGGATAATGGAACTTTTGGAACTCTAATTAAAGGAACTTTATAAATTAATCCAGCTTCAATAAGCCATTGTAAGGCGCCTTCGAATTCTTTAGCTCTTCCACCTTCTCGGACAGCAGAATAAATGAATTTCTTATTTTCTTTGGCCAATTGAGAAGGAATCGATGCCCAAACTTGATTGATTTTCATGATTTGCTCCTTGGGAGCATGTTTAGCAAAATCTAAACTGTAAGCATTTAAAATAGCTGTCTGAATTTCTCGAACTTTAGATATATTTTGCGAATCAATGTATTCAGCTACTGCTTCAGGCATACCACCAACAAACAAATATTCCTTAAAATACATCAACAATTTTTCATGTAAATTAGGAGGCAGGGGTTCTATACCTTTTTGTTCCACCAAAAACTCTTTCAATCGAATTTCTTGTAAGGCTTCAAGAAATTCTAAAAAACTCAAGGGATAAAGAGATAAAAATTGGACTTTGCCTACTGGAAAGCCCTTTACATGAGCCAACTTTACTCCGAGAAGGGATCCAGCCGCTACAATATGTTGTTCAGGAGCGCTTTCGTAAAAATATTTCAAACTATTGAGCGCATTAGGACACTCTTGTATCTCATCAAAAATTAAAAGAGTCTTTCCTGGCACCACCTCAGCGTTCATTTCAATCATCAAAGCTTTCAGAACCATCTTAGGGTTCAGACTTCCCTCAAAAAGCTGACATAGGCGAGGATTATCTTCAAAATTCAAATAAACGGTATTCGCATACTCTTGCTGGCCAAACTTTTTTAATACAAACGTTTTGCCCACCTGTCGAGCGCCCATAAGAATTAAAGGCTTCCTTTTGGACTGGCCTTTCCACGCTAAAAGCTCGCTCATGATCATTCTTTTCATAGCCTTATTCTATAAGAATTTCCCATTTATTCGTTCCAAAAAATGTAATCCATCCCATTTATTCGTTCCAAAAAATGCAATCAATTCTCACAAACCGTTAACAATGAGATAGATAAAAAAAATAAGATTTTGCCGCAAATCCAAAGCAAAGAGGATTCCGTAAGGACGTGGTCCTTTGGCGGGGTTTGAGGCAGAGCCCCAACAACGTCAAAGAGCTAAAACTTGAGTAATAACGGTTTTTCCAGCTAGAATGGAACCAAAAAAAGGGGGCCTATCCTGGCTACAAAAAAATATATTTTTATCACAGGCGGTGTGGTTTCCTCATTGGGCAAAGGGTTAACAGCTGCTTCGATTGGGTACTTGCTAGAGTGCCGCGGCATTAAGATTGCGATGTTGAAGTTGGATCCTTATCTAAATGTGGACCCAGGAACGATGAATCCTTTCCAGCACGGAGAGGTGTATGTAACAGATGATGGGGCCGAGACCGATTTGGATTTGGGTCATTATTACCGCTATACTCATTCCCCTTTATCAAAAGCTTCGAATGCGACATCAGGCCAAATCTACGATACAGTAATCAAAAAAGAGAGAAAGGGAGAGTATTTAGGCAAGACAGTGCAAGTGATCCCTCACGTGACCGATGAAATTAAAGCGAGGATCGAGGCATGTTCTGCGCAAGATGCAGATACGCAAGTTGTGCTGGTTGAGATCGGAGGGACGATAGGAGATATCGAGTCGCTCCCCTTTTTGGAAGCGATCCGGCAATTCCGCCATGAACGGCCGTCTGACTGCATGAATATCCATTTGACCTACGTTCCCTATTTAAAAGCCGCTGGCGAAGTCAAAACAAAGCCCACACAACACTCGGTGCAGGCTTTGAGAGAGATCGGGATTATTCCTGATATGATCGTCTGCCGCTGCGAGCAGAGTTTGCAAGAAGAGCTGAAAGAGAAAATCTCCTTATTTTGCAACGTGCGCAAAGAGGCTGTCATCGACGAAAAAGATGTTGAACAAAGCATCTATGAAGTGCCTGGCATGCTGCACAGGCAAGGCCTTGATCTCATGATCTGTGAAATGCTCCATTTGGAAAAAGGGACACCTGATTTGAGCCGCTGGGACAAAATGCTCCAAACCGTACTGCATCCGAAAGGGAAAGTCATCATCGGCATTGTAGGTAAATACATGGACCACCAAGATGCCTATAAATCGGTATTTGAAGCGCTTCATCATGGAGCCGCAGCAAGCGGCGTCGAACTAGAGATCCGAAAATTTGAATCAGACAAGATCGTCGAACAAGGATCTGTCGAAAAAGCGATCGGCGGATGCGAAGGCTATCTCGTCCCTGGAGGCTTTGGCTCGCGAGGCTGGGAAGGGAAAATTTTAACCGCCCACTATTGCCGCACAAACAAGATACCTTATTTTGGACTTTGCTTAGGGATGCAGGTCATGCTCGTCGAGTTTGCCCGATATGCATTGGGCCTAAAACAAGCCCACTCGACAGAGGTCGATCCAAACACGCCAGATCCTGTGGTTTCAATGCTTGCAGAGCAAAAACAGCTACAAAACCTAGGGGGCACCATGCGTCTTGGCGCCTATCCTTGCGAGCTTAAGTCCGGCTCTTTGGCCGAACAGGCATATGGGAAAAGACTTGTCTGGGAAAGACACCGCCATCGCTATGAGTTCAACAACGAATACAAAAAAGCTTTTGAAGAAAAAGGGATGCTCTTTTCAGGCAAACTGGAAAGGGGGGAACTTTGCGAAATCTCAGAGGTTGCAGGACATCCGTGGATGCTAGGCGTGCAATTTCATCCCGAATTCAAATCAAAACCGCTTGAGCCCCATCCTCTTTTTTGCGATTTCATCCGGGCGATTTTGCTCCATCGGCCCAAGGCGAAGACTAAAATAGATCAACCTTGCTGCAAATCATGAACCAGAGAATTGCAGCGATTGATTTTGGTTTAAAACGGATCGGAATTGCCCTGTCCGATCCGAGAGGCAAACTAGCCTCTCCTTTTAAAACCGTGGATGGAGGGAAAAAGGGCGCCGTCCATGTAGTAGAAGCTCTTCGACCTTATCAGCAAGAAATCAAAACGATCCTCATTGGCTTACCGCTGCTCATGAATGGAAAAGAGGGAGATATGGCGATCCTCGTTCGCACATTCGCTCAAGAGCTGGAAAATCTAATCCACATTCCCATCTTACTTCTCGATGAAAGACTTTCAAGCGCGCAAGCGGACAAAAGTTTAAAAGAATTATCATTTAACAGAAAAAAGAGAAGCACTAAAATTGACATGGCAGCAGCAACCCTGCTATTACAAAATTATTTAGACACCCTCTAAAAGCAGCGACACAAATATGGAACATCCCTTAGAAGAGGCCGGCAGGTCCTCTCGCAATATCGACCCTTGCGTCCTCGTAATTTTTGGCGCAACAGGAGACTTAACCGGAAGAAAATTGGCCCCTGCCTTATATAATTTAGGGCGAGAAGGGATGCTGCCGCCTAATTTTGCCTGCGTCGGTTTTGCCCGAAGAGAAAAAACCCATCAGCAGTTTCGAGACGAGATCAAAGAGGATATTTCCACTTATTCACGTACTAAACCGATAGAAGACCGCTTCTGGGACCATTTTCATGAGCAATTTTTTTACAATCAATCTGATTTCGACCAAGATGAAGGCTACAAGACACTAGCTACTTTACTCAATCAACTCGATGCCAAATTTGCCACGCGGGGCAACCGGGTATTTTACTTATCCGTGCAGCCGAAGTATTTTCCTATCGTTATTGAAAAATTAAAGCAGCATGGACTGATCTACGACGTGAATCAAGCATCAAACCGCTGGTCGAGGGTCATTATTGAAAAACCTTTCGGCCACGACAGCGCCTCAGCAGCTGAATTGCAAAAACACATTTCTCATTCGCTGGATGAATCCCAAATTTACCGCATCGATCACTATCTGGGCAAAGAAACGGTTCAAAATTTACTCGTTTTCCGCTTTGCAAATGCCATCTTTGAGTCTCTTTGGAATTATAGGCACATCGATCACGTCCAGATCACAGTGGCCGAAGAGATCGGCATCGGGACTAGAGGCCATTTTTTCGAAGAAGAAGGATTGCTTCGGGACATCGTGCAAAACCACATGATGCAACTGCTTTCGCTAGTGGCCATGGAGCCTCCCGTCAATTTAAGCGCGACGGCGATCCGCGATGAAAAAGTAAAAGTTTTACAATCGATCCGGCCATTGACCGAAGCTGAATTCAGCCTTTCAGCCGTACGAGGGCAATACGGCCCTGGCTTCATCAACGGACAAAAAGTCATCGGATATAGAGAAGAGCAGAATGTCAACCCTGCATCTTCCGTCGAAACCTATGCCGCCCTCAAACTCTACATCGATAACTGGCGTTGGGCTGGAGTCCCCTTTTACCTTCGCGGAGGCAAACGGCTGCCGAAAAGGGGCACCGAAATTGCCATCATTTTCAAAGACGCGCCAGGCGTTCTTTTCCAACAAAGAAGCCAAAAGAATGAACCAAATGTGCTCGCAATGAGGATTCAACCTGACGAAGGGATCTCTATGAAGATCAACTGCAAAGTCCCGGGGCCTAGCAGCCCGATCCAACCAGTTAAAATGGATTTCCGCTACGGGTCGTATTTCGGCCAAACGCCCCCGGAAGCGTATGAACGGCTTATTTGGGACTGCATTTTAGGAGACAGCACGCTATTCGCCCGGTCGGATGAAGTAGCCCAGTCTTGGGAAATCCTAACTCCAATTCTCAACTATTGGAATGCACAGAAAAATGCTCCTTTCCCCAACTACGCAGCAGGAAGCTGGGGGCCAGAAGAAGCCAACCTTATCCTGGGCGAAGGTCGCAGCTGGAGAATTTTATGACGATTCAACAAATTGTCAGCCCGGATCAAATTGAAAAACAGCTACAATCCATTTGGGAGGCTCTCGTCAAAGAAAATAAGATGAGGGCAAGTCTTTTTAATCTAATTGTCTATACTCACCTCTCTGCCCGGACCGACTATTTTCGGAGCATCGTCCAAAAAGTCATCGAAAAATTCCCCTGCCGCATTTTATTCATCTCTTTTGATCCCGATACCTCGCAAAGCTATCTAAAAACCGCCGTGTCGGTCGTGACTCCGTCTCAGGGAGAAACAACCATTGCTTGCGACAACATCGATATCGGCGTAGCTGGCAGTGAAATAGAAAAAGTGCCATTCCTCTAACAGCCTCATATTTTACCCGATTTGACTGTATATCTTTTATGGGCTGAAGATCCTAGCCACAGCAACCCTCTTTTTCAACCTTTGCTCAACATGTCCCGGCGCGTTATTTTTGATTCAGAGTCTGCAGACAATTTACTCTCTTTTTCTCAAACAGTGCTCAATCTTCACCGCCTACAAAAAATAGAGATAGCCGATTTAAATTGGGCTAGAACGGAAGGCTGGAGAGATCTTTTGGCTTCCACTTTCGATTCAGTTGAAAAAGTTTCGCAGCTCAAGTCGCTGAATGCGCTTACCATTTCCTATAATGCAAGAGAAACCGAATTTTTCTGCCATTTAAAAATCCAATCGATCTACCTTTTAACCTGGCTATCAAGTCAAATAGGTTGGACCTTTTTACACTCCAAAACACTTGAGAACAAAGTTTTCTTTACTTTTGAGCTGCCCGATCAATCTCGCCCTGAATTTTCCATCCAATCCGAAAGGTGGGAAAAATTAGGTCCGGGAACGATTATCTCTGTCAATCTCTCTTCAAAAGATGGACATGTTTACACATGCGCCCGGATCCTTGAGCAGTATCACCATGTCGCTATCCAAATTTCAACGCCTCATCAGTGCGATCTTCCTTATCAATTTGTTTTAGGTCAAACGGCCACAGGACAGTCACTCGTGAAAGAAATATGCACTAAAGGCACAAGCAGCCACTACCTTGAAATGCTTCAAAAGCTGCAACAGATCGATAAGGACAAATTATGCTAACTGCGTGGGATGAAAGACGCGATCTTGCTATCGGTGGAGATGAGAAGGCAACTATTGCCTTTGCCGCTGATCATTGGATCCGACTTGCTAAAACCGCCATCAAGCATTCAGGCCGTTTCGCCGTCGCCCTCTCAGGCGGTTCGACGCCAAAAGCAATCTTTACCTATCTAGCCGAGCAGCCCAACGCTTTAGACTGGAGCCGAGTCTGGCTATTTTGGAGCGATGAACGCTCCGTAGAGCCCGATCATCCCGATAGCAATTACCACATGGCCATGACAGCAGGTTTAAATAAGCTTCCTCTTTTACCTCAAAACATTTTTCGAATGAAAGCGGAAAGCGAGATAAAAAAACATGCAGCGGAATATGAAGAGATCATTCAAAACAAATTGGGAGATGACCTCTTCGATCTCGTCATGCTAGGCCTTGGAGAAGATGGACACACAGCTTCTCTCTTTCCGAATACAAAAGCATTGAAAGAAACGCGCCATCTGGTCGCAGCGAATCATATCCTCGAGAAAAACACTTGGCGCATGACCTTTACTTTTCCTTGCATTAATCAAAGCCGATGCAGCGCAATCTATGCGCTAGGCAAAGGGAAAGCTGACATCGTAAAGCAAGTTCTAAAAGCCAAACTCCCTTCACCTTGGCCAGCGAGCTTTGTAGGGACCAAAGAGCGCAAAGCTATTTGGATTCTAGACAACTCAGCTTCTCAAGACTTATGCTGCTGAAAATATTCTCTGCAACTTTTTTCTCTGTTGTAGCGATCAGTCTTTTCCGCCCTTTTCATGAATGAACTTAACTCTGCTTTAGGCTTTTTTTGCTCGAAATAAATTCGATCTAAATTGCGCAGTTTTTTTACGAGGGTGTTCTCATAAGATGTTAAGGAATCTTTAGCCTTCAATTTCTTTATAATACCCTCAACAAATTCAAGATCAAATGCATTAAAACTCATTTGACGTTTCATTCGTTTATTCGTTTTCGCAATCTCAATCTTCTCTTCCTCTTTCTCCGCCTTCTTATCGGCGTCTGGGTTAGAAGGAGAGACCGGGGTAGTACTTAAATCCCTATCTAAACTCGAAAAATAGAATGTAGAAACATCAGCCAGATAGTTTAAAAGCCGTGTGTCTTCTATTGAAGGAGGAACTGGTTCAGTTTGTAAACAATCATCATGAGGAGAAAACATTGACCCTATTTCTCTAGTCCCCTCTTCTAACATTCTTAAGCTTTTTTTATAATCTACAGAATAATTTGTTATATAACACTCTCGAGTTCTAACAGTATCTACATCTCTTTGCTCAGCAAATCCGACCCAATCTTTTGTTTGATTATGGAACTTTCGAACAGTAAATTGTTTGGCAAATTGAACTCTAGATGGCGATTTTTTTACTATTTCAGAAGGTTCGCTTGCAATTTCTTGATTCGCCTGCAACAATTTTTCTTCTCTCTCTCTTCTAATTTTTTCTGCTCTCCCCATTTCTTTTATAAGTCGATTGGTAACAAAAGACTCAACCCCCGATTCATCCACTCCATCTCCTAAAGCGTCTTCTTTAAATCGCTCTAATAATTGCTGAATTTTCACCTGCTGCTCGAAGGTCAACTGAGGGGCTATGGGTGCGGAAGAATAGAAAAAATCTTCAGCGGATGATAAAGCGCCTTCCTTAGCTTCTTTTATCTCTTGCCCCACTAAGCCTAAAATATCTAGCCAGGTCATTTTTTTTTGATCGAATAAACACTTGATTTTGTTAAAAATTTCGCCAGCTTCCACACCTTGTTGTGTTAATAATCCCGCTTGATTCCACTCTTTGATCGCCAAATAAGCTTCTTTGGCCGCCGTATACCCATGCTTTTTTGCAATTGAGGTAAATAATTTAATGAACTGACCTATCTTTTCATTGGTCATTGCTCCCATCCAATTCAGTCCAAGGATAAGAGAAACCGCCTCTCCCGCTAGAGCTCCATCTTCAACAAGAAGAGCCTCTCGATATTCTGCACACAAAAGTCCTGCTCTATGCAAATCCAAAAGGGCTTCGCAAATTTTTCTAGCATGCTCTTCGCCGCCAAACTCAACAGCCTGGCGATTTTCTTCCGATAAAATATTTTCTTGCTTCAATCGCTCTAATGATCTTTGAACAGCCAGTCTATCAGCCGAACGATAGAAATAATATGAAAATTCACTTTGAGAATTTAGATTAATGCTCACTACAACCTTCTTTTTTAAGAATTAATTTTTTTCGCCCATATTATACAAAAACATTACATTAACAATCAAGAAACACAAATAAGCAAATAACACCTTAAAATCTCTTTAAAAAATTTCATAAGCAAGAAAAAAACAAAAAAAGAATATCATCATCGAACAGACTGAAGATAAGCTATTCGATGCTCGTATGACAGGTGAGTTGTCATTTTTGTTAATTTTTCAAAATCAGATTCTTTCTTAATCCATTTAAATATATATGAATCCAAATTAAATCTTCACAGATCAATAAAAATAAAAAAGGAATTTCCATATACCCCCTTTTTTTTAGAGACAGATGGTGTTGCGTCTATTCTTTTAAAATTAAAAAAACTGAAATTTCAGATTGATCTATGTAAATATCTTGAGCACATTTGAAGATAAATTTTTCGAGACATTCCATTCTTTTTAACAATTCTTCTGGAACTTGAGTAACTTCATTCCCTTATTCAAAAATATCTTTAAAAAAAACACCTTCAGAATATGAATCATAACAAGAATTAACAGAAATAATATCCTATTATTAAATATTTCTATAAATATAATTATAACTAATAAATCTTTTAATTTTAATAAAATAATTAAACTTAAACTATAGAAAAAATAAAAACTACGACGCGCCTTCAACTATTTGAAAAAAACTTAAACAAACCATTTAGAAATTTAAAATATTTTCATAAGACATAACCTGAAGATTGAATTATCCCCTATCGCAAGATATCCTTTTTTGCTATCCTCTTGGCCATATGCTCGTCCTTGGAATTGAAAGCACCTGCGATGAAACGGGTGTCGCCATCGTAGAAAATGGCAAACACATCCTCTCGAACGTCGTCGCCTCCTCTGCTGATATTCATCAGCAATACGGCGGAGTCTTTCCCGAACTGGCTTGTCGGCGCCATATCGATGCGCTCTTGCCTGTATTAGACGAGGCATTCAAAAAAGCCCAGGTAAAAGCGAGCGATATCGACGCGATCGCCGTTGCGCAAGGACCTGGACTTATTGGAGCGCTGCTCATTGGGATGAACGCCGCAAAAGGTCTTGCCATCGCCTGGGACAAACCCCTCATCGGAGTCAATCACGTCGAAGCCCATCTTTATGCAGCCCTGATGGGGCCTAAAGAGCCTATTTTCCCAGCTTTAGGCATCGTTCTCTCCGGAGGGCATACTTTATTATTAAATATGCTCGATATTGGAAAATACCAATCAATCGCGACCACTGTGGACGACGCCATTGGAGAAGCCTTTGATAAAGTCGCAGCCTTGCTAAGCCTTCCTTATCCGGGAGGCCCCCATATCGAACGTTTGGCCATTGTAGGAAACCTCGAGCAATTTGCCTTCAAGTCAGGATTCGTTAAAAAAAATCCGATCAACTTTTCTTTTTCAGGATTAAAAACCAGCGTCCTCTACGCGATCAAAGGACAAAACGGCTCTAAAGAAAACCTTTCATCTTTAACCCGAG
>DAINNB010000027.1:0-15385 GCA_036736085.1 Chlamydiales bacterium | reverse complement strand
AAAAGGAGTTCCCGGCAACGCATTATCATTTAACGATTTTGAAACGCCTCCAGTCGCGGCCACCAAAAAATATATTTTAGCCCTGATCGAATATGTCTTAAAAAAGCCTCTGCCCAAAGGATCTTTTTTAAACGTCAATTTCCCGGTCGACTGTCAACACCTAATCAAGGGCATCAAACTGAGCCGGCAAGGAAAGGGCTACTGGAGCGAGGCTCCGGAAAAAAGGACCCACCCGGAAGGAACCCCCTACTATTGGCTAGGAGGGCAATGGCGATCTTTTGAAGAAGAGGCCGATAGCGACGTCTCTCACCTTGATCAAGGTTATATTGCCGCAGCGCCCATCCATGTCAACGACTTGACAGACCTGACAGTGTACAACGAACATAAACATCAGATCGAAGCTCTATTTACTGCCCCCTCAGAAGGGCATACACCGCATCCACTTGAGAGCGTTCAATAATTTCCCGGCAGCCCGGAATCTCATAAAGACGGGCTAGCTCAGCAAACAGCTCCTCACTTTCTTGCAAAGGCTCTTTTTTCCATAGATATTGAGGATGTTCACTTCGATACATCCTCACCTCGATCAAAACGTTCGCCAATTTCTTAAACTGTTTTTTCAATTGAGGCGCTGCCGCTTGCAGTTCTTCATGATTTTCCACGCTTTTTAAAACAGACGTAATGTCCCGAACAATCCTTTGCCCTTTCAGACGAAATTCTTCTTCAGAAGAGACAAAACAAGACGTCAAGAACAAAAGCATCCAGATTATTTTTTTGCCGTAAACCACCCCATTTCTCCTCTGATTTTCTCTCAAAGATACAAAAAAAAACCTATTTCTTGAATAAAATACGACTTTCAGATACGATGGGTACTCGTTTTTGGGCGTATAGCTCAGTTGGTAGAGCGCCTGTCTTACACACAGGTGGTCATAGGTTCGAGTCCTTTTGCGCCCAACGTTTTATATATGTACAGCCGCTTCATGCGGGAGTAGTTCAATTGGTTAGAGCACCGCCCTGTCACGGCGGAAGTTGCGGGTTCGAGCCCCGTCTCCCGCGCATTTTGCGCTGTACAAACACCGACATCTTTAGTAATCTTCAATTTTACTTCCAAACAGATACCTATGGCTCAGACTCAAACGATTAGACAAAAACTCCTCCACTATGCCGCTAGTTTTAGCGGAATGGCCGTTGGCGCTTTTTTTGCAGCCTTAGCGCTTCGCATTTTTTTCATTCCGAACGAACTGATCGACGGCGGCGTGCTGGGTATCTCGATGATTTTAGCAAGGCTCAGCCACCACTCCTACCTCTCCCTCTATCTGCTTGTACTCAACATCCCATTTGTTTATTTGGCCTATCGATATATCCGCCGATCATTTGTTATTCATATGCTCGTCGCGATCCTTCTTTTCGCCTTTTTTCTCTCTGCGCTAGAATATCTCCCTCCTTTTGGAGCAGATCCTTTAGAAGCGATTGTGATCGGCGGAGCTATGCTAGGAGCGGGAGCAGGGTTAATTATCCGCTATGGCGGCTGCACAGATGGAACAGAGATCCTAGCGATCCTGATCAATCGGAAAAAAGGATTCACTGTCGGCCAGGTGATTTTGTTCATCAACATCTTCATCTTTGCTGCCTATGGATGGATCTTTGATAACTGGCACACCGCTTTGCGCTCTTTAATGACCTATATCGTCGCCTTTAAGATGATGGATATCGTCATTGCCGGCCTCGAAGAGCTCAAATCAGTCCTCATCATGTGCGCCAAACCCGATAAACTAAGCAAAATCATCACTCACGAGCTAGGACTCGGGCTTACCTTCATCAAAGGCAAAGGCGGGTATTCTGGCGAAGACCGCGATATTTTGTTCATCATCGTAGAAAGGCTAGATCTCGCTGAACTCAAAGAGATCGTGCTTAGAGAAGATCCTACAGCTTTCATAGCGATCGAAAATCTCCACGAAGTAGCTTACGGAAGAACGGCAAAAATCGCCCTCAAAAGAAAAAGCCGAAAAGGATTTGTCAAGGGCTGGCTATAGCCTTTCATCTGAAAAATCTCAATCCAAAGCGTCTCGTCCGATCCCTTAGATAGCATTTCTAAAAAAAACCTTCATTTTTTAAAATTCAGCAAATTAACTAAAAAAATCAAATATTAATTAAAACAAAATTCAATTGAAAAAAAACCACATAAAAAGCAAACTTTTTACAAAAAAAAGAATTTATAATGTCTTCTAGCCAAAACACCAATTTGTTATCAATATCCGAACCGTCTACAAGATACAGTGAATCGTCTTCAAGTGTTTTTGAAAAACCATCTGAAAACGATTTACGTACACAAAAAATTGCCGCCAAGAGCTTTTCTTCGTTTACGTTGCCAACAGACGGCGCTACGAGCCAGCAAAGCTTGCTTAGAAATGTCATCATTGAACAATCCGATCGCGGAGTCTATTTATCAGTACCTTATCCATTACATGCAGAGATTATACAAGAAAAAGAAAAAACTGATTTATCTCTAGAAGTTCAACAGGAAGAAGGTGAGATAGCTGAAAAGTCAGAAAGCATGAAAAAAAAAACAAGAAGATCCAAAACCGGCGAATCGCCCCGTTCCTATATGCGCCGCAAAAGAGCGGATCAAAAAAGAACTCTTCAAGAAGCGGAAATCATTGAGGAAAAAAAACAGAGAGATGGATTTATTCCAAATAAAGAAGAAGAAAATATACTGAAAGAAGCGATTAAAATTCGGGACTATAGAATTAAAGACGCCGAAAGAAGACGAAATAAGAAATACGCTCTAAGAGAAAGAAACAGTAGCCTCCAAAAAGTTGAGAAAATAAAATCTAAAGAATTAAGAGCAAATCAACCACAATGTAATCATGAAAAAAGTGATAAAACCGCATCCAATACAACAAAAGACACTCCATTTCCTCAGCCTTCAGGAACTCACCAAAACACATTTTTTGATTTATGCAACTCTGTGATAGATAAACCTCTTGATTTTAAGGTCCAAAGCTATTGGCCAGTTAATCAAAAAAAAATTCCCTGTCCTCACCACGCCCCCACTTCTTATCACATCAAAGAAGATATTATTTATCAACGACCGTTTTCAAAATTAAAATCTTTTAGCTTACAGTCATCTCGCCCATCAATTGCAAAACCAACTCCTTTTCTTTTTAAAGAGGAGAACTTCAAAGAAAAAACAGACAAATTTGAAGAATCAGATTTATTTGCAGAAAATGAAATAGATCAATGGTTTGCTCCAGAAAATGAACCCTTTTATTCACCCCGTTTATCAGTTGAACAAGAGCCTTACCATCCTCTTCCTTTTTTTTCATCTTCGCTTGACAGGGCAGACGATCTAATAGATCAACAGTCTTTCTCTGAAGAGAAATATTTTACGTCCGGGCTATCCTACTCATCTATGGCACAAGCAACTCCTTTTCTTCCTAAATTTGAAAAGGCCAAAGAAAATACGGATGACCTTGTAGAGTCCGATCCGTTGATAGAAAAACGTCATTTGTTTACAGAAAAAAATGAACTTGAAAGCTGCAGTTTACAAGATACAAAAAAAGAGACAATTTCTCATTTTGAAAATAAATCCAACTCTCCTTGTATAAAAAAAAGAAAGATCTCAACATCCAGATCAATCATTTCAGACTGCAAAATCGAAACGCATAAACTCGAGACAATCGAAGATATTATAAAAAAAATGAAAGAAAAAAAAACCCTAACACTAGACGAAGAAGAAATCATACAAAAAATAAAAACACAAAATACAATCTCCTTCCAAAGGATACAACAAAAAGCAGACCCCAATAAGAGTTGTTTTATGAAGAAAATGGATATACTGGACCGCTTTGGAAGAGAGAAACAATGTAAAGCGTATCTCCTTGCAGTAGGTCTTATTGCGTAAATAGTTATCCAGCGTAACTATACCCGTTCCACCTCAATCGCGCCCAAAAGGACCTATTTAAAAGACTTTGAATGAGGCCTTTTGGGATGCCATTAAAGTAGGATTGGAATGAAAGGACGGTTCAATGCTGCTTCATGGGAATTGCTCAACAAAATTTTCCGCTGTTATTCTTTCTTTGCCTTCCTTGATTTCCTGTTTTCTCGACGTTTGCTTTGGAAAGCGTCTACATCATCGTCTGAGAAATGGATGGGGATCATTTCCAGATACTCGCGGGGCGATCTTTTTTTTATTTCAAGATCTTTTAACGACTCAAGAGATCGACGAGCTTTTAATTTAAGCTCTTCATTTAACAGGTCTAATACATTTCTCCCCTGCAGTTTCTTTTTTGGAGCCTCCTCTTTTGCTTCGGTCTCATGCCACCATCTTCTACGATGATGTTGCTTATTCAAACAAACATCAAAACCAATAGAACGAACAGCATGCTCAAAAAGAGCTGTCTGGAAATCAAGTTCATCAATAAATTTTTCCATTGCTTCTTCATCATCCAGCAACTCATGTCCCCAATTTTCAAGCTTACGAACCTCTAGCTTATAATGACAAAAGCCCACCTCTTCATCCAAACGCTCAGCTCCTTCAAACAAATCCTGAAGCAATTCAAAAGCGCGCTCTTCTAATTCTTTGATTTTTTTTGCGACTATCATTAAATCTCTTTCTATTTGTGAACGCTCACCAAAACTCATTCTTTCAAGCTTCTCAAAGGTCAAATCCTTGATTTGCAGATCCCGAAATTTCCCATTCTCCCCTTCGATCTGTGCTAAATGAGTTCCGATTTCATTTATCCTTAGACTTTCTTCCTGATATCTCTGCTTCAAACCCTGATAAATCACTTCGCAACCTTTTAGACCTAATCTATTCGTCGCGGCCATGCAAGCCTCTTTCTTCTTGATTTCATGTTTTTTTTATCGAATTCTTACCACCGAATATATAGATCGGGACAACCTCTTGACATCCATGGGAACAATCCCCATCTAAGTCTTTTTTACTTTCGAACTCTACGTAAGAATTAGAAGGTAAGCTAGATTCCTTCTTATTTTCTTTACGCGTTGTATTGAACATTGCTTTATAGTCAAGCGGTCTTGCCTTCCAAAAGTCTTCAATAAATAGTTCTCTACGCCACCATCTATTATATTCAGCTTTCGGATCTAAAGAAATATCAAGGCCAAAGACATTGATAGCCTTTTGGACATACACGCTTACAAGATCTAAACGATCAATAAATTTTTCAATTTGCTCCTCTACATTCAAGAAATAGTGCCCCCACTTTGCTAGAGTTTCTTTCTCTTGCCCATCTAAACTCATCTCCACCCCTTCCTCTATTCTCCTGGTCCCATCTAATAAGCTGTTCAGAAGTTGAAACGACAACGCTTCGATTTTTTTGATTTTTATAACAACATCCAGCAAATATCTCATTTCTCTTACACGATCGTTCTTACACATCGTTTTAGGGTTGATACCAGCCAAAACTATTACCTCAGCTTCCCAGATTTTCCTTTTTCTGTTGCCAGAGACCGGCTGAATGATCATTTGATTGATCTTCTTGCATTTTTCTGAATATTTTTCCCCCAATTCATAACACATCTTTAGACAAACCTGAAAACCAGATCCACTTAATGCAGCCATCTATACCTCTTTCTTTAAGAAGATTTTATCTAAAGAATAGATGCCTGTATGTTAATTTTTTGTAAAGAAAAACAAAAAAAATAGGGATTCGAAAGGATGGAGTCCTTTCGCGGGGCTTGGGGCAGCGCCTCAATAAGACCTCACTTAGCTGAGGCAGAATGATGCTTCTTTAGCATCAGCCACAAGATGATAAGTAAAAGCACAATAACAAGATAAACGAGCGGCAAAGCAAGAGCTGTTTGAGGGAGCCAAGATGAGACGAAATAAGTACTGAAAGCGGCAAAGCTCATGTTGATGAATTGAAGGACGGCGGCTCCGTGGGCCTTATCAGTCGAGGTAGAAAGACCTTCGGAAGAGGCGTTAGAAAACATCCAGCTATTGCCGACCATTACAATAGCCTGGGAAGCAAAGAGCGCCCAGGAGAGAACGAACCCAAAAGAAAAAGGGATCAACATCATAAGCATGCCGAGAGTTAAAATCGAAATGCCAAGAAGCATCGAACGGCGTACCGAGACAATGCCTGCAAAACGGGAAGCGATCAGCTGGCCCAAGGCGAGACCTGTCAAAGGAATTAAGTTCAAAAGACCATAAAGACTGGGAGAAAGACCAATCCGGCTGATGGCGATATGAGGAGCCTCGGTTGCAAAAACATAAATCAAAGAGGTTCCTAAGCCTACAAAAAGCCCATGAAGAATGAGAGAGGGATTTGAAAACTGCCGGGCATACTCGCGCCCGATTTTAGAGAGACGAAGGGCCTCTTTGTCGAAGCGAGGCGCGGTTTCCGGCAAAGAGAGACATAAAAGGGCGAGAAGAAACGTGTAGACCGTGAGGAAAACAAAGCAGCTCTTCCAACCGAATGAATCCGTGAGAAACCCGCCAACCGCAACGCCGAGACCAGGAGCTATCGCAAAAGCGAGCATAATAAAAGAAATTGCTTTCGTTGCCTGAGCGCCCACATGGCAATCCCCAATCATCGTAAAAGTTATCTGTAAACCAACCGCAGACCCCAAAGATTGCAAAAACCGGCCCACAATCAGCCAGCCAATTGTAGGAGCAAACCAGCAAAGGAGGGTGCCGACAAGAGAAAGTGAAAGTCCAATATAGATCGTTTTTTTACGGCCGTAGCGATTGGCAATCGGAGCGTAAGGAAGCTGGCCGATGGAATAGCCAACCAAAAAGATACTCATCGTGATCCCCGCCACTGAATCGGTCACACCAAAGTAATGGGCGAGCTGAGGCAAAGCCGGCGTGAAAAGGACAGCGGAAACCGCCGGGAACGAAATCAACATCAGCAAAATCAAAATGCGAGGGCCTTGCAATAGAGCCATGAATCAACCTACTGGCGTAAAGGGTTTATAAATTCTGTAAACGACGGATCATCTTTCACTCGGGCAAACGGAGCTTCGTTCAAGATCTCTTCAAGATTAAACTCCCCATGCTGCCAAGCCGTTTGCAGCCAGCCGCCAGCCGGCGTTGGCTGATCGAGCCTTGCAAAAGAGCGCGCATTGCGAAGCGCCACTTCTTGAGACGGCTGCATCTGATAGCATTTGGCCGAAAGATCTGCGACCAAGACGTCATTGGCATGCTCAAATGCCAGCTGATGGAGAAGACAAATCGATTCATCAGCAAGTTGATCTTTAATAGGCAAAAGCCGCTGATAGGCAGCCTCTTTTTTTCCCTGCTGCGCATCAAAAAAAGCCAAATACTGGGTTGCGACCACAAAAAGAATGCCATGGCCCGATTTCGAAGCCACCTCTTCAAAAAGTTTTCTCGCTTCCTCTTTGCGCCCTTCTTGCAAAGCTTTTTCCGCTTGAAGCATTAATGCGTTGTTCTCAGGTCCCCTATCATCCCCTGTCGCGAGTCGAGCTTTGCGCCAAGAATCAAAACTTTGAAAACCGAAAAGAAAGAAAAAAGCTCCTGCAATAAAATAGCCAAATACAAATGAGGCGCAAGCAATGAGGCCCGCAAGCAGCGCGCCAATGAGAAGAGAAGCCCGAAACCCTTTGACCCCAAAAAATCCCTCCAGAGCGATGCGCAAAAGCTGACCTCCGTCGAGAGGCAAAACGGGAAGCAGGTTCACTGCGCTCCAAAAAAAGTTAGCAATGAAAGACGCTTTGAAAATAGCAATCCCCATCGGAGGAAGAGGTGTTTTTAATAAGAGAAAGGAAAAAAGGCATAGCCCAAAACCAAATAGAGGGCCATTCAAAACAATAATGAACTGCTGCCAAAATTTTAAAACAGGGCCGCCGTCGTAACTCGTCAAGCCTCCAAAAGCAACGAGCTGGATCTTAGCTTTCTGCCGAAAAAAAACAGCGGTGAGCGCATGGCCGAACTCATGGATCAAAACAGAGAAGAAAATAATGCCCATCCAAATCAGCATCCCCGTCACGCTCTGACCGTAAAGCCAGCCGACGAGTGCAGCAAAGAGCCAAAAAAAAGGGTGGATCGCAATCGGAATCGGCCCCGGAATAATAATCATTTACCCATCGCTTGTTGAATAGCAAGACCCATCTCCGCTGGATTTTGCGTAATCGTGACGCCTGCTTTTTTCAGTGCCTCGAACTTTTGAGCCGCCGTTCCCTTGCCGCCCGAAATGATGGCGCCTGCATGCCCCATCCGTTTACCGGCGGGAGCTGTAGCCCCTGCGATAAAGGCTGCAACAGGTTTTGAGCAGTGGCGAGCAATCCACTCCGCCGCTTCCTCTTCCGCATCACCCCCGATCTCGCCGATCAGCAAAATCGCCTTCGTCTCTGGATCTTTTTCAAACAACGTTAGCACATCGATAAAATTCGTGCCATTGAGCGGATCGCCTCCAATCCCGACGCAAGTCGATTGTCCAAGCCCTAGCTGCGTAGTTTGCCAAACAGCTTCATAGGTAAGCGTTCCCGAACGGGACACAATGCCGATCGATCCTTTTTTATGGATGTAGCCCGGCATAATCCCAATTTTACATTCTCCAGGAGAGATGATCCCAGGGCAATTAGGTCCGATGAGACGAGATGTTTTTGAAGCGTTCATCACCCGCTTGACTTCCAACATATCGCGCACAGGAACGCCTTCTGTAATGCAGACAATGAGAGGGATCCCCGCGTCTTCCGCCTCTAAGATCGCATCAGCGGCAAAAGGAGCTGGCACAAAAATGAGCGTGGCATCGGGGTGCACTTGCTTTTTTGCTTCCCAAACCGTATCGAAAACAGGCACATCTAAAATCGTCTGCCCTCCCTTACCAGGCGTTACGCCGCCAACTAGGTGAGTTCCATACTCTTTACACTGCTCGGCGTGAAACCGACCCGCTTTGCCGGAAATCCCCTGAACAATGACTTTGGTCTTCTTCGAAACTAAAATGGTCATATTGCTTATTTCCTTATCGCTTGCACGGCTAATTTGGCCGCTTGCTCCAGATCATCGGCTGAGATGATATGCAGATGGCTTTCTTTAAAAATCCTTTTCCCTTCCGCCACATTCGTCCCTTCCATACGGACCACAATGGGGATTTTCATGTTGAGTTCTTTCGCCGCGTAGACCACGCCTTCAGCTAAAACAGCGCAGTTCATGATGCCGCCAAAAATATTGACGAGAACCCCTTTGACTTTAGGATCTGATAAAATAATCCGAAAACCCTCGGCAACTTTTTCTTTCGACGCGCTGCCACCGACATCTAAAAAGTTAGCCGGCGAAGCGCCATGAAGCTGAATGATATCCATCGTCGCCATGGCAAGCCCTGCGCCATTCACCATGCAGCCGATCTCGCCGTGCATGGCAATGTAGGCCAGATCAAATTGTTTCGCAGCGGCCTCTTGAGGAGAAACCTGGGTCGGATCATAAAATGCGGCGATCTCAGGCTGGCGGAAAAGAGCATTGTCATCGATCGACAGTTTGGCGTCCAGAGCGTAAAGATCCCCTTGAGGCGTTTGCACAAGAGGATTGATCTCGAGCATCGAAGCGTCGGTCTCGATAAAACATTTGGCCACTTGCTCTGCGAGCAAAGCTCCTTTTTTCGCCAGCTCGCCTGTCCATCCCATGAATTTTGCGAGACGAAGAAGCTGATATGATTTTAAACGGCCATCAAAACCAAACGGCATCTTCAAGATCTTTTCCGGCATTGTATGGGCGATCTCTTCAATGTCCATCCCTCCTTCAGGAGAAGCGATGAACATCGGAACAGCTCGGCTCCTGTCCATGATGGCGCAAAAATAATATTCTTTAGCTATCTCTAAAGGAGAAGAAATAAGCACTTGATGCGCTATCACACCGTCTGGACCTGTTTGCTCATTGACCATTTTCATGCCGATGAGCTTTTTGGCGATTTCCGCTATTTCAGGCTGAGTTTTTGCGAATTTCACTCCGCCCGCCTTGCCCCTGCCTCCGGCATGCACCTGAATTTTAATGACAGCTTCCTTTAAATGAAGCTCATGGGCCACTTTAGCGGCCTCTTCTGCACTCGAGGCGACGCCAAAAACGGGAACCGGGATGCCATATCGTTTAAATATGTGCTTTGCTTGATACTCATGTAAATTCATTCATCAACCAGATCTATACTCTAAACTCGCTTATCTGCTACTATTTCATTTTCGATCAACTGATTTTAACGTAAATAGACTCATGTTTGGATTTTTTAAAAAGCTAGCGTCCCCTTTTACGAAAATGAAGTCCTTTTTGGGCTCCAAGATCAAAGCCCTTTTTTCTAAAGGAGCCGATGAGGACACATTTGATGAACTGGAAAAGCTTTTTTACGAAACCGATCTAGGGGCCAAGACCGCAGCCGAGCTCGTCGACAAAGTACGCCATTTTTCCCGCAAAGAAAAAAACGCCACTAGCGAAGAAATTTTGGCCTTTGTCAAAAAAGAACTGTTGTCGCAGCTTAGAGAGCCGACGAAAAAAACGCATGAGGCGAAACCCCACGTCATTTTAGTCGTCGGCGTCAACGGCAGCGGCAAAACGACGAGCTTAGCTAAGCTCGCCGCCTATTATCGCTCCGAAGGGAAAAAAGTACTGATCGCCGCTGGGGACACGTTTCGAGCAGCAGCTATCGAACAGCTGGAAACTTGGGCTGATCGCATAGGTGTCCAAATCGTCAAAGCCCAGCCGAAAAGCGACCCATCGGCAGTCGCTTTCGATGCTCTGGAGGCCGCCAAAAACCGCGGCATCGATATTGTTCTCATCGATACTGCAGGGCGCCTCCAAACCAAAACAGACCTCATGCAGGAACTGGCCAAAATACAAAGAGTCTGTCAGAAGCAGATCTCTGGAGCTCCCCACGAAACTCTCCTCGTCCTCGACGCTACTATTGGCCAAAATGCTCTCGATCAAGCTCATACATTCCATCGTTTTACTCCCATTACAGGCATTATTCTGACGAAACTAGACGGCTCTGCCAAAGGAGGCATTGCCATCGCCATTCAAAAAGAACTCAGTATTCCCATTTTATGGGTTGGTGAGGGAGAGGGTTTTGAGGACCTTTCCCCTTTTCATCCTGAAACTTTTGTGTCTGCCTTGCTAGGCGACTAGGAAGATGCATGAAAACCGAAGGTTTAGTGCAGCTTCTAAGAAGATGGCTTTAAGCGGCTGAAGAGAAAGACCCCAATGCCGATGATCAAAGCGGCGATCCCGCCGATCCTTAACCCTTCAGCTACCCGTTCATAATAAGCCGACTCCTCTCTGCCCGCATTAACTCTTTCCTGACCTGAGCTAGTGAGCCCCTTGCCTACTGGCTTCGTCACGACCGTGACGGAAAAGAATTTATTGGTGGCGTCAATTTTTTGCTGACCGGCCTCGATCTCTTGATTTCCCGATCTCACCTCACCTGCAATATAGTGGGAAGTGATCAGCATGCCGATTCCCAATACGAAGAGCACAATGCCTGCGATTTGCTTAGAATTCACGATACACCTCTATTTAATTGACCATCGGAATGATCGGGATTAATGAATTTAAAGAAGGTTTTTTAAACCCTTTGGGAAAATCGGCATCTGTTGCCGGAAACCACGTTTGATTTCTTCCAAAGAAAAGCAGCTTGCCTCGAACGACCAGATTTCCCCCTTCCGTCCAAAGCTCTGCATTGTAAATATTTCCTTTCTGCGGATCTAAAATTTTTCCTTTGTAGCTAGAGCCTGTATTTTGAAGCCCCCAAATGATGTCGAGTCCACAGTAATAAGGATTGCCAATCACCCCAGGGGCCCTTTCTTTCGGCTTATAGATGTCTTCTGTCATTTTCCCCTCTTCATCAAAGGTCGCAATGATCCGCCCATAATAGATGCCATCATACTCATAAACAGCCACGATGCATTGAGGCTGGTCTGTCGTCTCATTAATACTTTTCCAAAACCCCTCAATCCCCCCAAACACCGCCGATACACAGAAAACGAAACTCAATATCCATTTATACATACAGCCTTTCCCCTTAGATCTTTCCTCCCCAACGCCGCCTCAAATCAACTTTCGGGGATTAGGCTCAGACTCTAAAATTTTCTAAAAACTGTCAAATTATTTTTTTCTGCGGAGGAAGATAGGTATGTAGATTGGTGACAAAGAGAATTGATTGATAAGTAAAAAAATCAATACGATATATTTTTTAATTCACATTTATTTTATTTGCAATAACACTTAAAATTGTAATCGAAAAAAAATAACAAGGTTATAATATGAGCATACCTCCAAATTTTCCTGTAGTTTTAAGTAATGGACATTCCCAAGGTTCCGCTCCGCATCTTTCAAGTTCTAATCATGTAGAACAATTTAGGAATATCTTGGATCAATTGGTAGAAAGTCATCAAATAAATACTAGAGAAAATTTTTTTCTTCTAAAGGCTTTCAAAGCTGGTAATCTACGAAACCCTGAAGACATTGATGAATATCTAAGATATCTTCCAACAACACGGGGTAGAGTAGCAGATATCAAGGAGGTTAATCCAGATGATCCGGATTATATCATTTTCGATGACACAGACGATATGCCTGGAGCAGGAATCTCCGATTCACCTCGAAACATAAGAAGAGTAACATCCAACCCAGGAACGCCCCCTGACTTCGACCCATTTCGAAGAATCTCTTCGCATATGAGCAGATCCAACTCGCTTACAGACGCCCTATCAAGACGACCGTCAACGTCAGAAGACAAAAAAGAAAAACGAAAAGATGCACCCACTATCGCACCTTCATTACCAGCGGCTCCATCCTCGTCATCGTCTTCTTCATCTTCGTCATCGTCTTCCTCATCGACTTCTTCATCCTCCTCATCGTCTTCTTCATCCTCCTCATCGACTCCGGTCGCCCCAACTCCAATGACACCTGTGAGCAGCGCCCCTGTTTCATTTTCTGAGCGCGATCTCGCTATAATCGAAAGAGCTCAAGTTTTCATTTCGCATACAACAGAAATGCAACGCCACTGGAATGAGGCGCAAGATGTACTTAATCGTTTATTTGAAATCGAAAGAGCAAGCCAGATCTCCGATCATGTCATAATTCAAGAACAATTAGAATTATTAAGATCTGCAACAAAAAATTTAGAAGTGGAATTGTTACAAGAAGCTTTTAGACTCCGAAAACCGCTGATTCTAAAAAAACACCCTCCAGATAAAGACATTCCAGATTCCATGCTCCATCCGAAGAATCCGCAAACATTCCGAAATCAGGTTAAAAGCAATTTAGACCATTTAAGATAAGGGCAAAGCGATCTTCAAAAGAAAAGCGACGATCTCACAACCGTAAAACAGCGATTAAGCCTCTCATCTCAAAGGGACGTCGAGGCACTACAAAACAAAGTATTGGAAAGCAGAAGATTGGGATACTTACTTCAACTCGACCTCCAAAAAGTGGAATCGGAAGAGACAAAAAAACTGCGCCAACAAGCTGACAAATTAACAGCTGAGGTAGCGAAACTTCGAGAAAAGGCTAATTCAGACGCACTAGACCCAGCTTTGGGGTTACAAAATATCGTCGAGCAAGTCTTTAATCCAACCGTTGAGATTTATCGTTATCACTTGAAACAGCCTGACTACCAAAAAACTCAGGAAGGTAAGGACCTCGCTGAGAGATTAGCAAAATTCGAAACGCAAATTGAAAACCTAGCTCGACAAGAAGGAATGACAATCAGACTTTTATCCTTCCTATCGGATAGTGAGTTCAGGGAGCAACAAATTAGACTTTCGAGTGACCAAAATCCAGCTATTTTTGCAGATAGAGACGATCAAAAAGCTGTAGCAAACGAATCTCATTTATCAATACAAGATATAGATAAAAAGATCAGTGACGCCGATTACTACATTGAAAACGAGGATAGGATTTTTTATGAATGGCAAACCACGCAAAATTTATTAAACGATCTCTTATATCTTGTGAGAATAACGGAAAGCTTTAGATCTCTATCTAAAGACGATGATCTGCGAAAGGAATTAAAACAGCGGCATAAACTGTTAAAAGAAAAAGCGGGAAAGCTACAAGACATTCTCATTGGGCAATCAAAACAGTATGGAATGCCGCTGATTGTTTTAAACCAACAATCTGATTACATCATTGGAGAGTTTGTCCCAGCTCCTGGAAAAGCCTCTCAGAATGATCGATTAAAAGCGCTAAGATTTTCAATCTATGAAAGCTTAAATGAGCTAAGGAAAGATCCTTTTCTCTTTACTTTGTTCTCAAAACCCGATCGAGTAAATGTGATCGATCAAGAGATAAAAAGACGAAAGCGTGAAGAGGAAGAAAGATCCTGGCATGAAACAATATTCGAGGCGTTTAAATCAAAACCGCGGCTCTTATTTTTAAAAAAAGATGCAGCTTTTGATAAAGACCAGAAAAAACTAGAAGCGTTAGATCTCAATACACTAAACCTTTTACTTAGACTTTTCAAATTTCTTGAAGAGAACCCGGAATATCTCTCTAGTCAAGATCCTTTTCTTTTTACATTAAGGTCTAAAGAATCAGAAAATACGCCTCGAGCTGCCCTTAAAAAGGAAATTCATAAACTAGATCTTGAAAGCCAGGAAATAGGGAAAGAGCTTCAAAAAAATATAACCAACAAAGTTCTCGTAGAGAAGATGGCGGAGCTACTGGCAAAGAAAAGCAAGGCAGAGGATCTACTCAAATTCTTAGACCAAGAAGAAGAAAAAAACAGGGATAACATTCAAGAGGCCAAGCTACGAAAGAAAAAAAAGGAACCGTTCAATCCTAATGACTTTTCGCAAGATACCGGCTATAGAGATTTTTCTCTAAACGAATGCGTTGAAAAGTTGCAAAAGGCCATCAAATCTTATCGCCAACTGCAAAATGAATCTGACTATGTAGCAAATAATGAAGATAAACGTCTACGTGAAACCTTGGAGCATTTTCAGGAAGAGATTATCGCTCGAGCTCGAGAGGAGAAACAGTCGATTGTCATCGACTCATTTTTATCGGATGAAGAATTAAAAAGCCCGGCTCAAATCGAAGTTTTAGATGCGTCGTGGAGAAGATCCGCTCAATCGACCTATGGCAATTTTATCAATACCTGCTCGGATATAAAAGATCTCGGGAAAGAGTATAAACGCTATATAGGCCAGCATCTTTGGGAAATCGGAGTCAATGACCTGTACGCCACAGGAGTGGCTGCCGGGCTTCACGGGCTAGGGTACGGATTAAGTTCTTTTGATCCGACCTCGACAATTGCAAATCATATCCATGATTACGTCCCCGGCGTAGCAGCCACTGCAATCATTGCTACAGGCGTCACACTATTGACACTGAGCAAGCACTCAACGATCAAACCCCCTTCAACCAAAAACTTAAAGCATACGCTTCCAAGCACACTCAAGCTCGTAGGCGGAGCCGCAG
>DAINNB010000026.1:3543-15480 GCA_036736085.1 Chlamydiales bacterium | reverse complement strand
ACCAGAAGATCTTTTAAGTAAATCCCATACAAGATAGTTCGCTCTTCCAATTCAGATAGCCATGTACGCTTGCAGAGAGAAACTGAAAATGCCGTATCAGGCAATTGGAGAGCTCTTTGACAGAGACCATTCGACGGTCATGTCTAGCGTTTAACAGGTTCAAAAAGGGATTTTGGAAGAGAAAAGACAAGACCTCATCGATGCGGTGAGGTCTTGTAATCAAAAAGAAATTAAATCTTAATGTATCTTTCGCCAGGTTTCGATCCATCAAAATTCGGAGCCGACTGCTGAGGTGGCTGAGCGCCGCCAGGAGGCACTGGAAATTGGAACGGTCCAGGATCTTCACCTGCCATGATTTTAGAGACGATCTCTCTCCACTTCTCCACAGTTTCTACAAACAAAGGAGCAAATCGACGGAGCGCGTTCACATCTACACCAAGTCCCATGTCGATCACGCAGTGCATCAAAATCAACTCTTCTTTAATCGCTACGCCAACTCCGCCGCCAGCCATTTGACCGCCTAGCATTGAACCTTCCAGCAATCTCTCATAGAGTTTTAAACGAATTTTGTCGTCCTTAGGAAGACCATCCAAAATAGGCGAATACAAATAGAGCCGATCTGAATTGGGCTCATATGTAATGTGCAAGGAAAAAGTATTATCAATCCCTAAAATGCACGTATTATTTTCATCAAAAACAAGAGCTTCTAAATTAAGTTCCTTGCCAAATTCCTTCAAGTTGGCTTTGGCGTTCTCGTAAGACATCAGTTCCTCCTAACTAGGGTTTCATGTCAAATATAACAAAAATTACAGACCTGTATAAATCTTTACATGAATGCATGCAAGAAAAAAAGCTGGCCTTTCAAAAAAACACTCAGCATTCCACATCTGTTTTGCCTCGTGCCGTTTGCGACTCAAGAATCGACCTTCTGACAGCTTTTAATCCCATCTCATAGTCGCCTCTCGAGTAGCAATCAGCAGACTGGCGCCCAAGAGTATTTTAATTAAAATTCACCTTAATATCAATAATAATCATTGAAACAAAATGGCAATTTCATTTTTAAAGAAAACAAAAACCCCTCATTTCAACATGAAGAAATCTACTGGCATTTATAACGGAACCCCCTCTCCATTAGGCTGTTCGAGTAAAAACAACCGAACCAATTTTGCCGTTTTCTCTGAGCACGCCTCCCAGATGTTCCTCGGCCTGTTCGATCCTAAAAATCCCGATTTCCTCCAAGAATACCCCTTAATACGAACAGGATCGGTTTGGCATATTGCCTTAGATGACCTGGATAGGTCTTTGAGCTATGCTTTCCGGGCGGAGGGCCCTTGCAACCAGATCGAACTCTACCATAAAGAAAAGTGGCTAGCCGACCCTTACGCCAAAACGATCGATTCGAGCTTAGATTGGAACTCAAGCCTCTCGCGCAGCTCACCGCCTTCGGTCCGAGCGCCGCTAGCTATCCCTCCCCCTTTCGACTGGCAGGGAGTCGAACCGCCGCTGGTCCCTGACGAACAGCTCATTATTTATGAAGCGCATGTCCGGGGATTTACGCAGCACCCATCCAGTAAAACTGCTCAGCCGGGAACTTTTTTAGGCTTCATTGAGAAAATTCCTTATTTGAAAAAATTAGGGGTCAATGCGATTGAATTGATGCCTATTTTTGAATTTGACGAAACGCACTGCAAGAACATCGATCCTTCTTCGCATCAGCCTTTGCCTAATTACTGGGGCTATAATCCGCTCCATTTTTTCGCTCCCATGAGACGCTATGCAAAATCCGACCCGATCAATGAATGCAAAACCATGATACGCGAGCTCCATCGACACGGATTTCTCGTCTTTCTTGATGTCGTCTACAACCACACAGGAGAAGGTAAAGAAAAAGATTACATCGTTCATTTCAAAGGACTTGATAATGAGATCTATTATCAAGTCCTCAGTTCGGGAGAATATCGGGACGCTACAGGCTGCGGACACACTGTCAATGCAAACCATCCTCAGGTACAGAAGTTGATCATCGATTCTCTTCGCTACTGGGCCCAAGAGATGAAAATCGACGGATTTCGTTTCGATCTCTGCGCAGCTCTAACAAGAGGACTCGATGGACAGCCAATGAAACACGCTCCTCTCATCGCTGAAATTGCCAGCGATCCTCTCTTATCAAAAAAGAAACTCATCGCGGAAGCATGGGACGCCTCGGGGCTTTATCTTTTGGGCCATTTTTCCAATCAAGGTCCTTGGCATGAATGGAACGGCCAATATCGAGACCACGTCAGACGTTTTCTTAAAGGAACTGAACATTACGCCGGCTCCTTCGCCACCGCTCTTTGCGGCAGCGAACCTCTTTACGGCCCTTCAAATACTCCCCTCTCGAGCATCAATTTCATCACTTCCCACGACGGCTATTCATTAAGAGACCTTGTGAGCTATCAAAAAAAGCACAATTTGAGCAACGGAGAAAACAACCACGACGGCTCAAATCAAAATGACAGCTGGAACTGCGGCGCCGAAGGCCCTTGCCAAGATCCCTCTATTGAAGAGCTGCGAGAAAAACAAATGCGCAACTTCCTCCTCGCCCTCTTCCTCTCGCAAGGCATCCCGATGCTCCTCATGGGCGATGAATATGGACACACTCGCCTAGGCAACAACAATCCCTATGTGCAAGACAACGAGATCAATTGGTTTCTCTGGGACCAACCCCGAAGCGACATCGTCGCCTTCACTGCTGCCCTCATCGATTTTCGAAAAAAACATTCCGACTTCCATCGAAAACGCTTTCTCTCCGATCAAGATATCTCCTGGCACGGTCTTAAACCCCACGCTCCCGATTGGAGCCCCTCATCCCGCTTCGTTGCATTTTCCTTTCCAAACTTCTACATCGCCTTCAACGCCCACCCAACCTCCGCCTCCGTCGAACTGCCCAAAGGTCCCTGGCATCCCCTGGTCGACACAACCATCGACTGGCAAAACCAACCGCTTCTTCAGCCAGAAAGGGCCGCGGCTCCGCTGCCGCAAACAATTACCATGCAACCCTACTCGGCTTTGCTGTTACGCAGATGATCTTTCTTCTCGAATTGGGGCGTTGCCCCAAACCCCATTAAAGTGCTGTCTCCCTTTAAAATCCCCTTTGTTTTTGCAATTTTTGGGGCAAAAAATAAATGGTTATCCCTGAGTAAAAGAAAAAAAATATCATATACTATTGAATATAAAAGAGTTATGAATATTAAACACGTTTTTCGTTGGATAAACGTGTTAACTAGCCACGTTTTTCCAACGAAAAACGTGGCTAGGTAACACGTTTTGCTAACGAATCCTTGCTTTTTTTTTAAAAAAAAGAAAAAATGAGGACATGGAACGAATCATCTACCGACACCTTCAAGAATGGAAAGAGTCAAACCGGCGCAAGCCATTAATCGTTAATGGAGCGAGACAGGTAGGAAAAACGTATGCCTTGAAACATTTTGGGAAAACGTCTTACAAAAACACAGCTTACTTAAATTTCGAAAAGGATGGAAAACTAGAACGATATTTTGAACAGACGTTAGACCCGAAACAACTCATCAAAACATTAAGCATTCATACAGAAATCGATATCGAACCTCACAACACCTTACTGATTTTGGATGAAATTCAAGAATGTCCTAAAGCGCTTAATAGCCTAAAATATTTTTGCGAGGAAGCTCCCGAATATCATGTCGCGGCGGCGGGTTCTCTTTTAGGCGTGAAAATAGCTAAAGAAAAAGGCTTCCCAGTTGGGAAAGTCAATTTTATCTCTCTGTATCCTTTAACTTTTTTCGAATTTCTCGATGCCTTAGATCAAACAAAAAGTCGAACTCTCTTAGAAAATCTCTCTGCACACGAATCCATTCCAGAACCTCTCCACGAAAAACTTATCGAGTTACTTAAATTATATTTTTTTATTGGGGGCATGCCTGAAGCTATTGCAGAATATATAAAATCTGAAAAATTATCGATTGTTAGAGAAGTTCAACAAGAAATCTTGAGCGCTTACGAAAAAGATTTTGCTAAACATGCGCCAACCCATGAAATCATGAAAATTACAGTCGTATGGCAACAAGTTCATCGACAACTAGCTAAAGAAAACAAAAAGTTCATCTTCTCGGCCATCCGAAAAAGCGCTCGAGGCAGAGATTATGAAGAGGCCATTCAATGGCTCGCAGATGCAGGACTCATTCATAAAAGCCATTTAGTAGAATCTCCAAAATTTCCTCTAAGCGCTTACGCTGATTCACAAATTTTTAAAATATTTTTACTCGATGTAGGACTGCTTGGAGCTCAAAGTCATCTTTCAGCGCCGATTATTCTTGAAGGAGATAGTTTATTTACCGAATTCAAAGGAGCTCTTACAGAAAATTATGTAGCTCAAGAACGGATTGCGTCAGGACAAAAGGTTCTTTACTACTGGACAAGCGAAGGAACGGCAGAAATTGATTTTTTAATCGAACAAGATCATGCCATTTTCCCCCTTGAAGTGAAATCAGGCGTAAGTCAAAAAAAGAAAAGCCTTCTTGTGTACAATCAAAAATACGCACCATCCCAACTACTTCGAGCTTCTTTGATGAATCTCAAACTCGATGGAAAACTTCAGACCTATCATCTTTATCAGATCTCGCGCTTCCCCTTAAAATAAGCAATTGGTTATAGTGGCGCTTTATACCACCGATTGGGAGGACAATCATGCGCTATATGTCTGCACTTTTTGCAGCTTCTTTATTCATGAGCAGTTGCTGCAACAGTTGCAAAAACGAAATGACTCGATACCATGAAGACGGCAGGGCCAAGCCGGCTGTTGCCATTGCATCCATGATTGATACCACATCCTTTGATGTGCCTTGGAGCCTTTCCGAAGAGCTCACAACTATGGTCGTCAAACGAATTGCCGATACAAAATCTATTTTCGTGCAATCAATCGATGATTTCTCGTCGAGCAAAAATCCGTTTGCTCAAGATCTCTCCTGGACAAAGCATGAATTTGCAGGACAAGAATTTGTTGTCTTCATGGAACTCGTCCAGCACGATCTCATTCCTGCTGCCAAAGGCAAAAAGAAACCTTCTTCAACGCAAGAAGCGGCGAACAATTTGAACATGGCAGTAAGGCTCCGCGTTATCGATCTGCGCGGGCATACTCCGAAAATTGTGCTGCAAGAGCTTGTTAAGGAATCGTACTACATTCCAAGATCTCTTCTGCCCACCGACTACAATCGGACTACCTGGGGCTCAGAGGATTATCGCGCATCTCCTATGGGCATTGCCCACGCCCAGCTCGCACAAGAAATTTCAGCTCGCTTAAACGACTATATCTTACTGGCCAAAAGTAGATGAATGATACAGTGCCAACGCTCTGGGGAGTTATTTTCCTCGGAGCGATCGCTTATCTTGTCTTGCAGTTTGCATGGCGTAAAGGTTTTTTCGAAACGCTTCGGCACCATCTCGTCGAAACTCCCCTCTCCCTTTTTCACGTCCTAGCAGTTTTTGCCATTTACTTCGGCGTCGTCTCTTTTCTACTCTCTCCTCTTGTCGTCTTGTTAAAAAGAGTTCTTCCTCCAACAGAACCCCTTCAGTTTTCCGTGATCATCCACCTAGCCATTTTATCGATCACAGCCTTAGCTCTGCTCCTTTTTTGGAGGACAACAAATCCCCTCATCGCAAATCCCATCTGGCGCTCGACTACAAAAATATCTTCCTATCGCCAAGACCTCTTCATCGGGATCGCAGCTTGGGCCATCTCATTCCCTTCGCTCCTCTTCGTAAGCCAGCTTCTCGATCTTTCCATCTACGCTCTTTTCCATGTCAAAGAGCTTCCCGACCAAACAGCTGTCCACTTTCTCCGAATGACCATGAACCAGCCCCTCTCTTTTCTCTTCAACATCCTCTCGATCGTCATCCTTGCCCCTTTCGTCGAAGAGCTCATGTTTCGAGGCTTTTTACAAACCTACATCCGCAAATTCTTCCTCCCCAAAGCCGCAATCACCCTCTCCTCTATCTGTTTTGCCTGCTTCCACTTCAGTCCCGAACAAGGCCTCGGCAACATCACGATTATCGGTTCGCTTTTTATCCTCGCTCTCTTTCTAGGATTCGTCTACGAACGACAAAACTCTCTCCTCGCCTCCATTTCACTCCACGCCACCTTCAACGGCCTCAGCATCCTCAATCTCTACTTTCTAGGAGGCACTCCAAGATGGCCCTTATAAAGACCGCCTATGCTACATGGCGCTAATTTCTTTTTCTCCACTCCCCTATGGGACTCCGCCCCATACCCCGCTAAAGGGCTGACGCCCTTTAGAATCCCTTTTGCTTTGTATTTTTTCTTAGAAAAATCTCTCAAAAATAAAGGGATTCTAAAGGGCGCTAGCCCTTTAGGGGGGTATGGGGCAAAGCCCCATGGCCGACACGGAGGGCCGCTATGCGTTTAGCTTTTCGATTTCACGGGCTTTCGGATGTGGGAGCTGTCAGGACAAATAACGAAGATGTGTGGGGGGCTTGGCCTGACGAGGGTTTTTTTGCTTTGGCCGATGGCATGGGGGGGCACTTAGCTGGCGAGGTGGCTGCGAAAGAGACAGTTGAGCAAGTGTCAAGAGCTTTTGTGAAAAGGATGCTAGGGTTGGGAAGAAAAGAAAAAGAGACGATGGTCGAGGCGATGGAAGCGTCGATTGCTTCAGCGAACCAGTGGGTGTACCAAATGAGCCGAAGGCAAAAAAAGTATGCGGGGATGGGTACTACGCTTTGCTGCTTGTATTGGACGCATGAGATGGTCGTCTACGCACATGTGGGGGATAGCCGGATTTATCGATGGAGAAACCATAAGCTTGAGCTTCTTACAAAAGACCATTCTCTTTTTGAAAAATGGCTAGGGTTCGGCAAGAGGGCCCAAGAATGCAAAACTCCTTATCCTTATAAACATGTCATTACCAAAGCGATCGGGACCCACAGCAAATTAGAGCCTGAGATCGCAGTTTGCACCTATGAACCAGGCGACTTGTTTCTCCTTTGCACCGATGGTCTTAGCGATGTCGTATCGACCATGGAGATGCAAGAAATCCTTTGCAAAGCAACCCATTTGGAAGAAGCTGCAGAAAAGCTCATTCAGCAATCGAAGTTTAAAGGAAGTTCTGATAATATCACCGTATTAATGATCCAATGCATGCCTGAACATGACAAAAATTTATTTAGACAACAATTCAACGACGGCCCTCGATCCGCGCGTGTTTAAAGCCATGCTGGAAGATCTGAGTGGTCCTCCGGCAAACCCATCAAGCGTTCATTCATTTGGACAAAGGGCCCGAGGCCTACTTCTCCAAGCAAGACAGAAAGTAGCGAACTTTTTTAAGGTAAAACCTGAAGAGGTCGTGTTTACTTCAGGAGGGACCGAGTCAGTCCATTTCATGATCCATAGCTTGGTCAAAAAAGGCCACCTCATCACGACTGCTATCGAACACTCCTGCGTATATAAAACAGTGCAATCGCTAGAATCTCAAGGCTGGAGCGTCGATTATCTCCCTTGCGGAATATGGGGAGCCCCCCGCGTCGAACAAATCGAACAAGCAATCAGGCCAGATACGCAGGCGCTCATTTTTTCAGCCTGCAACGGAGAAACTGGGGTCAAGATCGATCTTGAAAACATCGCTGCTTTGGCTGAAAAGCATCACATTCCTCTATTGATCGATGCTGTGGCCTTTATTGGAAAAGAACCGTTTACAATGCCCCGCGGCGTGGCAGCAGTGTGCCTATCTGGACACAAATTCCATGCGCCCAAAGGAATCGGCGCACTGATCGTCCGTTCACATTTTAAGCTGAAACCAGTATTTCTCGGCGGCGCGCAAGAATCGCAAAAAAGAGCTGGAACGGAAAATCTGCCAGGCATTTTAGGACTAGCTGAAGCTGTTACGATTTTGCAAAGTGAACAAGAGGCAATTGCACAAACCCTTTTAGACCTTCGCTGCCATTTAGAAAATCAGCTGCTCAGCCGCATCCCTGATGTCCGGATCAATGGAGAGGGACCTCGGATTGCCAATACTCTTTGCGCAGCCTTTTTAGGAGTTGAAGGAGAAGCTCTTCTTATGCATCTCGATATGGCCGGCATTGCAGTAAGTCACGGCTCTGCCTGCTCATCAGGATCATTAGAACCATCCCGCGTACTCACCCAAATGGGGATCGACCGCAAAACGGCCCGCTCCTCGATCCGTATCTCTCTTAGCCGGCTGAATACAAGAGAAGAAATCGACTGTTTTGTAGATAGTATTGAATCCATAGTAACCAAATTGAGACAAAGATGATTACATGCTGCTTTGATTGCGTAGAAGGATCTGACTCTTGGATCGATGAACGAGGAAGCTCTTCCCAAAAACGAGTTTTCCATAAACGATCAGGCGATGAATATGGAATGTTAAAAGACAGTGACCTTGAAATTCGTTATAAAATGTTCGGACTCTGCGCCATTTCACCCGCAATCTTCTTTTCCCGAGCTATCTTTCGCTTAGCGCATTTACTGAGCGGTCAATGGGCTTTTGGACAAGGCTATACACGTGCATTAAAAACGTGGCGGCTAGAAAGATATCATGCCCCAGTCGATGAAGCGGGGAAAAAACTCAATGCTCCTGGGCAAAAAACGCTTTGGGTCCGTACAGCTCTTTACGCCGCCTGTTATTTTGCTGATGCACTAGCCAAGTGCGTTACTTTGCCTATCGCCGCACTTTTAGCTGTAACCTCGACACTTATTGCCATTGGAGATCCCCTGCTGGCTAGGCGCTGCTATGCCTGGGTAGAAGAGGCTTGGAGCCTTGAATTCGAAAAAAAGTCATCGCTTCATTTTCTTAATTATTCCGCTCCCTGCATGCAGCCCAAACGCATTTGGGACCAAATAGATCTTTACCCCTCAATAAAACAGAGAAACGATCCTAAACGCCTCTATAGTTATATGCTACAAATCAACCACCTTCTCGACTCTCATAGAGAATATTTCACTCAAACTGAATATGAATTACTTTCTAATCACCTCTCCCGTCGAAGCAAACAAATCAAAGACGACCTGGTCAAATACAGAATAAAAGAAGAAACGGAAAGTTACTGCGCTAACCAGTTAAAAGAGCTGGAAAATACGCTAATCGGACTTGAAAGATTCGCCGAACATCTTGTCGACCTTGCTGAAAGCGATGCTACCGAGCTGGAAGCAAAAATACGAAATAAAACAAACCTATACCAACACCTCAATCTTCCCCATGATTCCTTTTAATGCTATCCGGCGAATTGCGATTTTTCGACGCAACGGTCTTGGAGATGTTTTATGTTCTATGCCACTTGTCCTTCGATGCAAAGAACTCATGCCACACGCGAAGATCACACTATTCGTCGAGAAAAACGCTTTTTGTTTAGCTCCTTATTTAGAAGGGATCGATGAGGTCGCTTTAATTCCATCAAACGGCAACAAATACGCCAATATCGCAAAATTGGCTTGGCAACGACGCAAAGAGACATTTGATTTGGCGATTTCAGCTAAAACAACTCCTATGAAACTGATGAACCTCTCATTATGCTCGCTGAGGGCCAAGTATCGGATGGCCTACGTAGAAAACCGTTGGCATGATGCTCTGATCAACTGTCCGAGGCGCTACATCGAACCAATCCCTTTTCACCAAGCGCTTCAAGCGATCCACCTAATTGATCCCGAAATGCAGGAATTGCCCCGAAGACTCTACCCAACGCTCCACTCAGTAGACAGCCAGCGCCTCTTCGCGCAAAAAACGCTGCTTATTTCCGTTTCGAACAACCGAGAGGGAAGTTTATTGCCTCCAAAATATCTCGCCCAGCTTCTCAATGATTTAGCTACCGAAATACCTTTTGCAGTCGCAATCAGCGCGCTCCCTAAAGACACTCTAAAAGCCCAAGAAATCGCTTCGCTCTTGACCATGGAACATAAGATCTTTTCCACTAAACAATTCCCCCACTTCCTTTCTCTTCTAAAATCAGCCGATGCGATTTTTGCAGGCGATGGAGGCGTCGCGCATCTCTCTGCTGCATTGCAAAAACCGGCGCTTCATCTCTTCGGCGGCGTAAAAGTCAGCCAATGGGGCCCTTTGAGCAAACAAGCTTTGACCCTGTCCCATCCCATCCATGTGATGGACATTCCCAAAGAGCAGATCCTCCAGTCTCTCCATACCTTGATCTCTTCCCTTCCCGAGGCCTCATGAACTTAATCAAACCTCTCGTTCTCTTTCTTCTTACGATCAGCTGTCTTAAACTACCAAAACACTACGCCGAGTGGACAAGCGGCTTTCGCCTCTCTTCTTGCCATATCCCTCTTGAAAACCGCCCCGAATGGGGTCCATCCCCTCCAGACCCTCAAACCTTATCGGTCCTCAATCAGCCTTTTTCCCTGCATCGAAGAGGCTCGCAAGCCTACGTTTTCCTCAGCCAAGACGGTCAATATGTGTTAAAAATTTTCGCCAAGCCTCTTAGAGACTATGTTTTTCCATACCGATTCCACATCCGCTTTCTTCGAAAACCTCAAGAGCCCCCTCAAGTCCTTATGGAAAAAGGGCTTCGAGGCTACTTTCTTGAAAGCCGCCTGCCTCCTCAACGAACGGGCCTTATCTATACGCATCTCAATACCACAAAAAAACAACTTCCTACCCTTCCTATTCAAGACGCTTTCGGCCGCAGCCATAACATTCCCCTCGATAACTATCGCTTCGTCATACAAAAAACTTGTACGCCGCTGACCTTCGCATTAAAAGAGAGCGGCAAAAAAGACCCAGAAAAACTAAAACACCTCATTGAAAGTTATTTCCAGGCTATTTCGCTAAGGACCTCTTTGGGCCTCAAAAACTGCGACACAGAGTTTAAGAAAAACTTTGGCGTGCTCGATGGTCAAGTGATCGAGTTCGACTGCGGAGAATATGCTCTTTTGCCCCCTGGCGAAGAGCAAAAAGAACGGGAGATTTTTCAAGATCGGATCTGCTACTGGCTAGACAAACATCTTCCTGAATATAGACAACTCGCGGCTCAAGGATCTGTTATTAAACAGAATTGAATTATACCCAAGTGAACCCGTCTAGCGGCCAAATTTTGAGTTCACTTGGGTATACCCAGCAGCCATACATCCTAACAATCTTATTTTAAATCGATTAAAGTCAATACTTGACCAAAGATATATTATAATATATCATAAAGACAAAATGATACACTAAAGCATATCAATATGAACTATTCCGTACAGGCATTGGCAGCAAAGCTAAAAGCCGCTCGAGAAAAAAAGGGATTAAGCCAAAGAGCTCTTGGCGCCAAAGTAGGCATTGCGCAAAGTCATATTTCGAAACTGGAACAGGGACTTATCGATCTTCAATTATCGACTTTCATAGATATAGCACGCGCCCTGGAATTAGAACCTGTATTGGTCTCTCGGGAGCACCTTACTACCGTAGAAGCTGTTCAAAAACTTTCAAAAGGAACAAAGCAAACTCCTGCCTACCAACTCGATGAGGAAGATGAAGAAAACTGAAATAAACGCCCTTAAAGTACTTCTGTACGACAAACCCATCGGCACTCTCACTTATTTGCCTGGAGATACAAACCTATTTACATGGGACGAAGATTATATTGAGGATCTTTCAAGAGCAACTCTCAGCCTATCTTTTCAAGATACGGCAAGAAACCTCATCCAAGAAATTCCCATGACTCGAACTCAGCTTCCGGCATTTTTTTCAAATCTCTTGCCTGAAGGATTACTGCGAGAATATCTTGCGAAACGGGCTAATATCAATCCAAAACATGAATTCTTTCTTTTATGGATTTTAGGTCAGGATTTACCTGGAGCGATAACCGTTCAACCATTAGATCGCAACGGCGCGCTTTTTTTACCCAATAGCGATGAAGAGATAAATAAAAAAAAGAGAGAAACCCTCTTTCGATTTTCTT
>DAINNB010000026.1:0-3533 GCA_036736085.1 Chlamydiales bacterium | reverse complement strand
GGCTTCACCACCTCCGCCACCACCAAATGATACAATGGCAACTGTTTATGTGAATAAAGCTGGAGATGTCAAGAGCCACCTTGAGTGAAAGAGTGGTAATATAGGTGGTGGGAATCTAAATAAAAAAAAGAGAGAACCCCTCTTTCGATTTTCTTTAGCAGGAGTACAACTGAAATTTTCAGGCATTCAACGAAATGAACATGGACTCGTTATCCCCGTCAATGGAATAGGCGGAGATTGGATTATCAAACTTCCCCACTCCATTTTCCGAGGCGTTCCAGAGAATGAATATACAATGATGGAATTGGCTAGAAAAGTAGGCATTGATGTACCTGAAGTCATTTTACTCCCGATTGAACAAGTGGAAGGAATGCCAAAGGAGCTCGATCACTTAGGAGAAAATATTTTCGCTATTAAAAGATTTGATCGAACTCAAGAAGGTCATAAAATTCATATTGAGGATTTTGCGCAAGTTTTTGGTGTTTATCCAGAAAAAAAATATCAAAAAGCAAGTTATCGCAATATTGCCGAGATTATATGGAAAGAGTGCGGAGAACTAGGTATTTCGGAATTTATAAGACGCTTTGTTTTTAATGCCTTGATAGGAAATGGAGATATGCATCTCAAAAATTGGTCTCTTATCTATAGAGAAAAAAACAAAGCCATGCTTGCACCTGCCTACGATTTTGTTTCGACGATTCTTTATTTACCAGATGACAGACTAGCTTTAAATTTCATGCACAGCAAGGATTTCAAACATCTCACAATCGATCAATTCAAACGTTTTTCCGCAAAAGCTCAACTCCCCGAAAAATTAGTTTTGTCTATCATTGAAGAAACCGTCGAACGGTTTTCAGTAAATTGGAAAACAGTCAAAGATCTCCCCTTGAAAAAAGAACTCCGAGAAGCTATAGACCAGCATCTTAAAACAATCCCACTTTACACTCTTCAAACTTATTGAGTTTTGGGATTGTCGATAAAAGCGAGCTGAGGGATGCGAAGATCGATAATGCGCACGGCAAATCGGCCTCCTTGATGAATGGAAACTAACTGCCGCCTATAATCATCCAGCATGCTGCGGCGAAGAGAAAAAAAGTTATTGAGTTGAAGCCGGTAATCTTTGGGGGCAAGCCGAAGCAATTTAGGAAATTGACAAACCAGTTCTTTTTGTTTTTGATGAAAGACAAGCTCATCTTCGATTTTCAACACGATCTCTCTTTGCCCGAGACTGGGAGCAAACGCATTAGAGACATCAATCCGTTCTACCCTCATTCCCTCTTGCTGCTGAAATCCCTCTAAAAACTGAAGAACCTCTAGAGCCAAAGCAAAATAACGATCTTTAAGAGGTGTTTGCCACTGCCCTCCTTTTCTTTCCATGGCATCTTCAGAGGCTCCGAAAGAAGGCAGCCCGAGGTAAATTTCAGGGATTTGCTTAGGGGTAAAAAAAGGAGCTACTGGAAATAAAAACCCCTCTTTATCGACTGCCGTATTGGCATAATCAGAGAGCAAGGCAACCGGCTTTCTTACTGCATAATCGATATACAACGTGCCAGGAGGAATTCTTTTGATTTTCACATCGGAGATCAAAGGAGAGGCCAAAAGCATGCTTTGAGCCTTTTTTAAGTCCAAGGCATAAAGCTGAGAGGGTTCGTCTACAGAGAGATGAAGAAGCTGCGCCAAGTACGCAGTTTTCAAAGCCTCTTTTTCCATCCCTGTTTGAATGATCGAGACAATCCGGTACTGTGGACTTGTCATACGCTTGATTTTCCAATTCCGATAAAGAGAAAAAGCCCCCAAGCTCAAGACCAGCGTAAAACAAGTCGAGCCGATCAGACAAAAAAGAGCTTGCTTCATGGTCCAATGGGAAGACATACACCTACTTTGTTCAAGGTCCTCTGATTCTTATCTGATTTACCGAAACAACTTGAAAAATCAGTTTTCAACGGCGTTGACCTTACCTCAACATTTTGAGCAGCCGCCCTGTCCAAAACCGATTCTTCAAGTAGTTTCGGTATAAGACCATCATCGCTGAAAAACCAAATCGCATCCATCATTTTCTTAAGCCAAGAGGCTAGAAGAGTGTATTCAATATAGCAGACAGCTGAAGATCTCTTCAGGTTATTTCATTGGAAAGATTTAAATAGTAGCGAGTGTGACGAAGCGATCCCATTTTTGTTAAAGCGCCGAACTCTACCAGATCTGCAAGATCGCGCGTAGCCGTAGAACGAGTCGTCTTGGCAATCTTAATATAATTTTCCGCACTAAGCCCCCCCTTAAATCCACTGGGACCCTCTTTAAACATTCTCAGCAGGACTTTTGTCTGCCGTGGATTTATTTTTCCTGAGAGCGAATGCATCATCTTTGATTTTTGTATGATGAAAAAAAGAAGCTGCATCGATTCTTCACGGGCCTGTAAAATAGCCCGGCTAAAAAAATCGACCCAAGGCTGCACATCTAATGTACGGTTACAATTTTCAAGAGCCAGGTAATATTCCTTTTTTTTCTTCTCCAATACATTTGAAACAGCCATTAAGAGAGGCTGGCCCACTTCTTGAGAAAGTATCTTTTCCACAAGGATGCGTCCGATTCTCCCATTTCCATCCTCAAATGGATGAATGCTCTCAAAATAGACATGAGCTAAAGAAGCTCGCCCTAGGATCGATTGAGATTGATCTTTTGAATTAAACCATTGAATAAATGCCTCCATTTCAGAAAATAACCTTTTAGAAGGGGGCGCTTCAAAAAACACTCTTCTCGAGCCATAGCGGTTCGAAACAATCTGCATAGGCTCTTTATGAGTCCGATAAGTTCCCAAATTTTCCAAATCCAGACCATCAAATAGCATGGCATGCCAACGCCAGAGCATCTCATGGGTCAAAGGTTCTGCAAATGATTCATACACATCGCATAGAAGAGCGGCCATACGGGACTCCTTATCAAATACCCTCGTCTTAGCCACATGCAACCCAAAATGCTGCTGAATAGAAGACTGAAGACTTTCTCGGTCCAACACCTCTCCCTCAATCTTAGAGCTTTCCGCCCCCTCGAGGCTCAGCATTTCTACAGCAAACCCCTTGTAATCCCGATCATCGATCGTTTTTAAATAGGCAATGCAGCCCCCCGCTTCCAAAAGAAATTGCCGATCTAACTGAGATATCCGCTCAGGCTCGTACCTAAAATTCGGCCATCCGGCCATTTCCCAATTCCACTTCATAATCCTCCGCGCACCCCTCATCATAGCCAAAAATGAGTTATAGAACAACCCCCTATAACTCACCACTCCCTAAAACCATGAGTTATAGAACCTTCTCCTATAACTCACAATTCCATAAAAAAATGAGTTATAGAACTCATTCTATCACTCAAAAAAGAAAAAAGGGATTCTATAAGGGCGCCAGCCCTTTAGCGGGGTATGGGGCAGAGACCCATCTTTGCAGCCAAACAATCATTTGAAATCATAAGCAACCTACTTTGCTTAAAATCCCCTCGCCTGAGTGTGTCACATCCCAGGCGCAGATGGAAAGCAGGACAAC
>DAINNB010000025.1:0-15700 GCA_036736085.1 Chlamydiales bacterium | reverse complement strand
TGTGGTCCAAGATCATTTGCAAAAGAGCAGATCCGGCCGCATCAAAACTCTTGAGCGAAAAAAACAGTCTCTTTCCTGAGACAAAAAGGGGCTCTTCATATCTCACCGCTTCCAAAAAACCTTTCAAGTGAGAAATCTGAAGCGGCTTCGATCTAAAAGGCAACCGAAGCGCCAACTGAAACTCGATCTTCCCTTTTTGCTGAAATGACTGCGGATTGAACACAACAGCAAGTTCCGCTTCCGCGAGTGAGCTCTCCTCCGCCGGCAAAAAGAAAGGAGAATGAGAAAGCACATCGGACGACGCCACATACTCTTGCAAAATCTGCTTTTGATGCCTTGCATCTTGTTTAACAACTTCCTTGGTCTCTGCTTCCTGAATCGTCTTCAAGAGCGCCTTTTTCTGCGCTCCATCCAAATCATCGCTCTTTGCAATATCGGCATCCCGCGAATACTCGATCAGCAAAGCATCCATCTTCTCTTCTAAAAAAAAGATGAGCGCCGCCAAATGAACACAATCAAAGCGGCTCGGGCAATCGCAATTCGTATGCACCGTCTGCGACTCAAATCGGTCCACTTCAATTTCACTCTCATACGTATTTTCAAAATTTCCCAAGATCCGACAATTAAATCGTATGATCTCATTGTCCAAACGAATAATTTTTGCCGATACGATCTTGTTCTTGTCATAGAGCTGCCGCCCCTCTTTTAAGATCGCCGACGAAAAATCTTGTCTTAGTTTACGAAAATTGAGCATACCCCAATCCTATCCTTGCCTCTGAATCACCGCAAAGATCAGGTTTTACCGTTTTTCCTAAACCTTCGCAACTAAAAAAAATTTCACCTCCACATTTGTGATCTTCAACATCTCTTTTTTTTTCGATCTCTTATGTCGGGGCTCCGCCCCAAACCCCGGCAAAGGACTGGCGTCCTCTGCACTCCTAATTTCTTTTTTTATAAAAATAAAAAGGAGTCCAGAGGACGATAGTCCTTTGGCGGGGTTTGGGGCGGAGCCCCGATAGCGGGAAGATTAGAAATATTTTTTTTGGACTTGCTAAAAAAAACGGAGAAGCTTTATGATCAGAGCCTTTAAGTGTACCTTCAAGGTGCATCGATAACAGAACTGAACATGCGGGTGTAGCTCAGTGGTAGAGCATCACGTTGCCAACGTGAGGGTCGTGAGTTCGAGCCTCATCACCCGCTATCTTACATTATAGGTCTCCAGGTGACATCAACTACTACGCATGAAGCCCTGCAGGGCGAAGACATCCAAGTTACTATTCATCGAAAACCTGCTTGCCTGGTCGAGCTTGTCGTCAAGGCCGGTAAAAAAATCATTGACGAAGCGAAGAGAGAAGCGATTAAGGCAGTGAATAAAGAAGTGACGCTCCCCGGCTTTAGAAAAGGGAAAGCCCCTGAGCAAACGATCCTAAAACGCTATCCACAAGATGTCGAAAGAGAACTTCACAAAACATTGGCCAATGAGGCCTATGCTGAGGCCCAGAAGCTGGCTCGCGTTCCCCTGCTCAACCAAAATGCAAAGATCACTTTTGATTTAAAAGACCATTCAGAAGAGAGCGCGGAGCTTGTTTTTTCTTTTGAGACAGAGCCTGTCGTTCCTGCTGTAGACCCTAAATTGTTTGTTGCCAAACCGGTTGCTAAGGCTGAAGTAGGCGAAAAGCAAGTTGAAGAAGCGATCAAGCAAATGCGCTTTTTCTTTGCCGACTGGAAACCTGTAGAAGACCGCGCTATCCAAGACGGCGATTATATCATGATCGATCTAGACACTCTTGAAAACGGCGTGGCTCACAAAGTATTTCGAGATGTCCGCTTTGAAGTTTCGAAAGAGAGAATGGCCCCTTGGATGCAAAAACTTGTTCAGGGAGCTAAAGCTGGCGACATTTTAGAAGGGATCAGCGAGGCCGATGAGACGGCGTCCGAACAGGAAAGAAACGAATTTAAGCCAAAGCAAGTACGCATCACTATTTTGAAAGTAGAATCGGCCGAACTGCCTGAGCTCAACGACGACCTCGCCAAGAAAGTAGGGGCAGCCAACGTCGAGGAGATGCATAAATCGATCGAAAAAATGCTTCAAGAGCAGGCCAACGCCGGCGCAAAAGAAGCCCTTCACGAGCAAGTCAACGCCTTTTTGACAGAACAGTACATGTTCGAGCTGCCCAAATCCCTCGTCGAAACAGAGAAAGAGCACCGTAAGCAGCAAATGCTCAAAGACCCTAAATTCAAAAAAAGATGGGAAAGCGAGCTGTCCCAAGAAGAAAAAGAGAAAACCGAAGCTAAACTCTTCGACGAAGCTCACAAAGCTGTCCGCCTCTTTTATCTAGCGAGAGCGATCGTCCACCAGGCCAACCTTTCGATCACCCACCAGGAAGTGCAGCAAGAAGCCATCGCTACTATGCAAGCCTGGAACCAGTCGGCAGTCCAACCTGACAACATCCCTAAAGAAGTGTTCGCCTTGGCCCTCTCAAAAGTCATCCTAGCCAAAGCCGAAGACTACATCATTGAAAACGGATCCCAAGCAGAATCTTCTGTTTAACATACTCGGGGCTTCGCCCCGAACCCCACCAAAGGACTATCGTCCTTTGGAATCCTATTGATTTAATATATCATTTTCCGTAGCGGGAAATGATATAAAAACAAAAAGGAGTCCAGAGGACGCAGTCCTTTGGCAGGGTTTGGGACGGAGTCCCAAGTTTGAAACAAGAAAACCGCTTGACCTAGTTTTTAAGGATTGTTACACTCAATGAAAGAAGTACATAACTTTTTTTAATAGGATTCTTTATGTCATTAACACCCTACATTATCGAAGACACCGGACGCGGGGAGCGCTCGATGGATATTTATTCCCGTCTTTTGAAAGACCGGATTATTTTTATTGGCACGGACATCAATGATCAGGTAGCGAACGTGATTGTCGCGCAGCTGCTTTTTTTGAAGATGGAAGACCCCAAAAAAGATATTAATTTATACATCAACTCAGCTGGCGGCCATATTACGGCGGGGCTTGCGATTTTGGATACGATGCAGTTTTTAGGGTGCGACATCAATACCTATTGCATAGGACAAGCTGTTTCTATGGCGGCGCTATTACTCGCGGCGGGAACGAAGGGCAAGAGATTTGCTCTGCCACATAGCCGTCTGATGATCCATCAGCCCTATGGAGGCGTGATGGGAACATCGGAAGATATAGCTCTGCAGGCAAAAGAAATTTTGACGCTGAAGGATATCACTTCGACATTGATGGCCCGCTTTACAGGACAGCCTTTGGACAAGGTACTCGAGGACATGGAAAGGGATTTTTATATGAATCCAGAACAGGCTCTAAAATACGGTCTGATCGATCATATTGCACAGCCCGCTCATTTAGCCGCACAAGGCGAAAGACGTCCTCAAGAACCCCACGCCCCTGTGACAGTATGAGTAAAAAAAACGCCACTCCTTCTTCCGCATCTTGCTCTTTTTGCGGACGCACCGAAGATTTAGTCGACAAGCTTATTTCGGGACCTAACGCTTTTATTTGCGACAAATGTGTTGTTCTTTGCACCGATATCATCCAAAAAAAGCCGATCTCTTACGAGATGAAGCTTTTAAAGCCCAAAGAAATTAAAGAGCACATGGATGAATATATTATCGGCCAGGAAAACGCAAAAAAGACGATTTCCGTTGCGGTGTATAATCACTATAAAAGGATCCGCTCTTTGTCGAAGCAAAGTGATATTGAGTATAGCAAGTCGAATGTCATGCTCATTGGGCCTACAGGATCTGGAAAGACGCTCATTGCTAGAACTCTCGCGATGATTTTAGATGTCCCCTTTGCCATCTCCGATGCGACGACGCTGACAGAGGCGGGATATGTAGGAGAAGACGTCGAAAACATCATTTTACGCCTTTTGCAAGCAGCCGATTACGATGTGGCCAAAGCAGAAAGAGGCATTATCTATGTCGACGAGATCGATAAGATCCGCAAAACGACATCGAACGTCTCGATTACCCGCGACGTATCGGGAGAAGGCGTCCAACAGGCGCTGCTCAAGATCGTCGAAGGGACAGTAGCGAACGTTCCTCCTAAGGGTGGAAGAAAGCACCCCAACCAAGAGTATATCAAGGTCAACACCCAAAATATCCTCTTTATCGTAGGCGGAGCTTTTGTCCATTTAGATAAAATGATTGCAAAACGACTTGGCAAAAGCACGATTGGGTTCGATGCGGCGACAAAGCGGTCGTTTGATACGCATGAGACGAATTACCTCCTCTCGAAAGTTGAGCCAGAAGATCTGATCTCCTTTGGACTGATCCCAGAATTTGTGGGCAGGTTCAACGGCATTGCTAATTGCAATGAGTTGACAACGGAAGATTTAGTTGAAATCTTGACGCAGCCTAAAAACGCGGTCGTAAAGCAGTATATCCAGCTTTTCAAAGAAGAAAACGTAAAACTGCAATTTACAGAAGGCGCTCTCCGCGCAATGGCGGAAAAGGCCAAAGAGACGGGAACTGGGGCCAGGGCTCTCAGGATGATTGCAGAGACTGTGCTGAGAGACTTGATGTTCGAAGTGCCGTCAGATCCTTCGATCAAAGAGATCGTGATCGATAAAGACTGCATCGTTCATCAGGCGGCGCCCCAAGTCATTCGCGATAAAACAGCCTAAAAAAGGCCAAAAAACTCCCTTCGAAGTTTCCTTCCAAAAAAAAGCCCCGGTCGAAAGACCGGGGCTTAAGATCACGAAAAGATCTACTCAAAAATTATCGATTTAAGCGAGCAAGCTCTTCTCCGCCGGCAGCTATGCCGTTTAGAGCATAAATCAGGCTTCCTAAAGAAGAGCTAATCTGAGAAATGATCTCGCTTGCACCTCTTACATAGTTATTGGCGCCTTGAGTTACGCCTTTAGCCTGGGTCAGCTGGGCCTGAGCTTGAGCAGATCCTAACTGCGTCTTCCCAATTTGAAAACCTACCCAAGCCTGATCGCCTTCCGCTCCCGCTTGAGCCAAACGAAGAACTTGAGGCAAGAGCTTGAGCAAGTCTTCATTCGTGATCGTAAGATTTTCAAACTCAGCAAAAGTTCCAGTTAAGGCCGCTGAATTGAAATAACCTGAAGAACCGACTAAAGTTCCTCCCGCTACTCCCGAGCCCAAAACGATGGTTAAAGTCAACATGATCCCCAAAACCTGTCCTATGATAGGATTATTAGGGAAAGCACCCGATAAGAGCTCAACGTAAGGATGCGCTGCTGCGAGCATCTGAGCATTGGCAACGCCTGCATTTCCTACGCCTAATTTAATATAATCAAGACCGCCGTCTTTTAACGTATTTTGAGCAGCTTCTCTACCGACTTTCTGCGTCACTTTTTCACCTAGCGCTAGCCCCTGAGAAGAATCAGCGAGAAAACCTGCGCCGGCAGTTGAGGCAACAATAGCAGTGATCACAATCGCTGAGGCCAAAAGATTTGCCCATTTTTCAGGCATACCTAACTGATTGGTCAATACCGAAGTCAGCGGAGTAATCAGCTGGTTCGTGATCAGCTCTGGTTTAGCGATCATCAAAGCTGAAAGTGAAGTCATGAGCAAAGTCGATATAGGCGCTAGTTCAGGCTGTCCTGTAGCAACCGAAACAACGAGAATTGTAATAGCCAATCCCTTCATACAGCGATTAAGGATTCGCATATGCTTTTGTTTTTTTGCTTGCTCTGCTTGCTGCGCTTGGAAATTATCTGAAGATACTTTAGCAGCTTCGGCTCCAAAGTTCGCTTGCTGAGAACCTGCTACGCTAACCTCTAAAGAAGAGTTCATGGAATCGCTCAAATTAGCAGACACTTCCGCCATCAAAGCAAATAACTGATCCATGATCGATGCATAATAGGCGCCAGTATTATCATCCGTCGTCGGATCGAGGCTTGCGCTCGTTGTCGTATCATCTAAAGTCGGAGAGCTTTTTAAATTACGCTCAAGATATTTTGAACCCAAAGAGGAACCTTGACTGCTCGTCGAGCCCGATTCTGCAGACTGCTGCTTAGCGGCCGCCTTTCCCTGGGAACTAGCTACTAGAAGAGTCGTGAGCGACTCTTTCAGTCCCTTTACATTTAAATCACCTGACATACAAACTACCCCATATTATTGAATTTAAATTAAACGAAATGTCTATCTTTTCTTCTCATTTTGATTTTTTTTACCTTGTTGCCGCCGGACTGGATCATTTTTTTCAGTTTGCCCGCTTCAACGAGTAAGGCATGAATCAAAGCTTTTTCTTTCATCGTAAAATGAGCAGGATCATTAATATAAGCGAACACCTCGCTTGGCTTCATTTTAGAGAAATCTAACCGCTCGCCTAATTTAGACTGGATTGTCGCTTCCATTTTTTTAATCGATTCCTTGACCTCTTGCGTACCCCCTGAAGCCTTGCCTCGCCATCTGGAAAGATGTCTAAAAACAGACTCCAAAAGTGCCTCGCCCCGGGTAGATTCGGGATTCATATCTTTTTCATCAACGATTTCTAATGCTGCTGCCATACAATCCTTTTTTGCCTTTATATCACTATTTTATCACATTCATATTAAGATTGAATAAATAGCTTGCCTTTAATTAGATGGAATGAGAAAGGCGCAATTAACTGATAATCAATTAATTGCGCCCATTTTTTACAAAAAGAATTAGTTCAAACCAGGGGTCAACTGGAGGAGCGCTGACGCCGTACCCAAGAGAGAAGACTGGGTATTTCCGTCTGCCGACATCTGGTTTGTATCTGCCTGAACAGCAGTATTTAAAGCCGTGGTCGTAGGCTGAATTTCCGTCTGGTGCGTACTTGCAGCGTTTTGGGCTGCATTCATATCATCTGAATAATTTTTATCTTTATCCGGATCTAACGATTGCATATAAGCGTTATCATTAGCAGCTACTGTCGCTGCATACTGAGAGCTCTCCGATTCCAACTGAGAAGCACTAGCAAGAGCTGCTGCATCTGCGAGCATGACAGAGTTAGATAACGTTTCGACTGACTCTTCAATCGCACTCAAAATATCCCACAAAGTCGTCGCTAAAACTACCGGATTGGCTGCGTAAGCCATCGGCGAATTCGGCGTTTCGTTATTGATATCGCTAGTTTTCTGCGCATGTCTTGCCTCAAGCAAAAGACTCGTCAGAGAAATGTTGTTCGCGCCTTTTGAAAAATTCACATCATTTAATTCTGCTAAAACTTGTCCCATAAATTCCTCTTTTCCCCTTATATTTTTTAATTACCTGTGTTATTAACAATCGTCGCATTTTCATTACTGTTCGCTTCTACAACAGTTTTCATCGCTGTAGCCGCTTGCTGTGCAAACTGAGCTTCCGTCTGCTCTTGCGTACCCAAAGTCTGCGACCAGCTTGTCAATGACTGCGAGCCTGTCGTCAAATTGTTGTTCAACTGCTGCACGTTAAGCGCTTTTTGGTTGTTCGCTGCTTGAGCTTCATCAAAAGCATTCTGGTTATTAGGATCCGTAGGATTGCTTGGATCATAGCTCGGATCGTAATCGTAAGGAGTTGCTGGCGTATAATAATTGTTCATCCAATTGCTATAACCATTATCAGACGAGCTCGGATCGTAAAAACTTAAGATCTGAGTAGATGTCGTTCCTGCAGCTAAACCTGACAAACGTGGGTCGATCTGGCAGTAGAGAGCTACTGTTCCAGCCTGCTCCATCATCTGGTTGTATTCATCTTGAGTCAAATCAGGGTTCGTTGCGTTAATCCTCATGTCTGAATACGTTGAGCTCAATTCGCTATTCAACTGCTGTTCTGCAGCCAAAGAACCTAAGTCGATGTAAGACATATCAATGATCGACTGGAGGAGCAAAATGATTACGTAGATAAAGGAATATCCAGCGTCGTACATATTTCCGCCCCAAGCGCTTCGGCTCTGGTCTTCAATCGCTTCCAGGTTATTAGCAGCTTTTGTGCTAGGATTAGCGCACCAGTAAGCCATGCTATTATCGCCGTAACCGCTCAACCAGACGCACTGATCAGAAAATGTCCACTGCTCGCCCGTATCAGGATTAATCCCTGTATTTTTCAATGTACCTGTTGTCGGGTCAATATACTGAGATTCCCAAGCATTAAAATTTGTAGGATCTGCAAGAGTCTTTCCTGACTGATAAAAGCTCATCAGCATCGGGTTAGAAATGTTATTCGGATCGATCCCTTCGCATTTACCATTGATAAAGATCGCTGTGTTTTTCAACGTCTGATTAGCTTCTGTCAAGTTGCCGCCGTTTTTATCATAAGCCGCATACAAAGCCATCGCTGTGATATTTTCCACAACCGCATCGCTGAGCGACAATCCATTGATATCTTCAGCATTCGTCAAGTTGCTTAATGTCTCTTGGATTGTCAAAACTGAAGGGTCGCCATAATATATACTGCTAGGATCGTTCCACTCGTTAAGTCTCATGTTGAAACCGATCATCGCGCAAACCCAAACGATAGCGCAATTTCTCTTGTCGTAACCTGTTTGCGTCGTCCATTCCATCAACTGCAACAACTGCTCTTCAGCGTCAGAAGGATTGCTCGACACGCCAAAACAATCAGCAGGGTTCATGTTCAATCCAGCAGGAGGAGGAGATTGCGTTTCGATGCTGTTATTAGGGTCGTACATCGGGTTGCCGTTCGTCTGGAAGAAGCTGATCAGGCCAGGAAAGTTCACCCCTAAACCAGATCCCTGGTTATTAGAAGAACTCTGAGAAACTGTCGCTGAAGACGACGTCCCCTGCGTAGTCGTAGTCTCTGCTGATAACTGCTCGTAGCTTATTGTATCTACATTGCTAGACATGTTTTATTACCCTCTTTTATCGTGCTTATACCACTATTTTACCATTTCTATATTAAGACCCAATAAAGACGCGTTTTAGCTTTTATTAAACTAACACGCAACTTACTGACAAAGAGATGGTTAATGTAAAATTAATTATTTACCGATAACTAACTTTTTATTATTGGTATGCAAGAAATTGATTATTAGATGGTTAGAAGAGCTAACTCTTAAGGACTTCGTCCTTAACAACCTACCAAAGGGCTGACGCCCTTTGGAATCCCTTTTTTGGGGCTTCGTAGGCGGAAATGAGCATGGACTGAGATGGGCAGAAAACTTGGAATGGAAGGAGGCTGGAGCCCCTTTCCATTCCAAGTTTTCTGCCCATCTCAGCATATATATATGTGTAAAGAGAAGAATAGCGATGAAAATAAAGAACTTATAACTCCATTAACGAAGCGCATTTTGTCAATAATCAAGCAAACACCTCTACAACAACAACTTTGAAGTAAAAAGCGAAATCTAATTAATCGTTTTATAATACCTTAATATTCATGTGATAAAATAGTGATATAACGCAAGATTAGGAGTGTTTGCAATGGCCACCAAAGAAAGAGAGCTAGAAAGTAATTTCGAAAAACTCAATAAACTCAGACCTGAGCAATTAGAGCCTATCATTCAAGATGCGATTAAAACATTTCATTTTTTACAGAGCAAAACTGAATCGACAGACCCTAAAGATCTCGAACTGGCCATTGAAGCCTTTTTAGATTTAAGAGATTCTCTCTCTACAAAACTGACTGAAGCTTTGACTGAAATCGGTTTAAACCAAGAAGAGTTAGGAGAGATCATCAAAGATCCTTCTAACCTTACAGAAGAAGAAAAAGCCTATACAAAAGCCATCGATGATCGGTTTAAACAATTTGCTACAAATTTACCACAAAAGCCTCAAAAGAAACCGAACCCTTCTAAAAAGAAGAAAAAAGCAGCTTGGATTCCAGGCTAATTAAAAGTTTTAAAATAACAAAAATAAGGAAAAAAAACATGGCACAAACACTAGACCAACCCACAGTTACAGCGACTACGTCGTCGACGAGCGCTCTTGGTACAGGGATTATGGCCGCAACGATCGGAGCGATCAACTTGGCCCTTACAGCCCAGACTGAATCGCAGATCCATCAGGCTGAAAGCTTAAAAGAGCAGCTCAAAACGCTCCTCTTGGAAGTCGATGCCAATGCAGACGCCATTACAAAATCGGGAAAAGCCCAATTGATCGGCGCATCGATCAGCGCAGCTTTCGGCATCGCTACAGCTGGAGCTGGGGCTGTCGGCGTGGCATACAATACAACGCAGCAAACAAATGCGATGACAGCCAGAACCGAAATTGAAAAGACTCCTAAAGCGAAGAACTTGGCTCAAATCACACAATCATTCGATCAAAATAAGGGCAATCCATTTGGAAACGTCAATAAAGGCGATATAGATGGACCTGGAATAGCACAGAATCGAATCGAAGCGCTATTAAATAAACCTTTAAATGCAGATGGAAGTTCCGCCTTAACTGATAACGAACTCACTGAACTTGCAAATAACAGCAGTCTCAAACAAAAAAACAAGTTGATTGAGCAAAATGCCTCCTTTAAGGACGGAAGTGCGCCGGAATTCTCACGCAGCCAATCAGAATCTGATCGAAAAATACAAAGAGCGACGACAATCGAACAAAATATCGTCCATCCTCTCGGCAAAGCGGCGCAAGAGCTCGGCCAAGGAATCGGAGCTGCCAACAGTAAAAGGGCAGACGCTGAATCTACAGAGGCTGGAGCGGCTCAGCAAGCAAACCAGACCGGTTCGGAAATTATTAAAGAAGTGATCAACTTGCTCGCCCAAGCGAACAATAACTTGATCTCAAATCTTGGCTCGTTAGCTCAAGCGATCCGATAAATATCTTTTCTCCTCAGGGCTGTGGAAAATCCTATTTTCCACAGCGCTCTTTTTTCCTCTTAAACCTGTAATTTCCTTCCACACCTACTTCTCAGGGCTATTTATGCATCTAAGTAGAATCTTGTCTTGTAAATTTTCCAGCAGACAGGAAATAATAGGGTAGAGGGTGCGTTTCATGCTTCAGGAATTTGTTAAGCGAATGTGCTTTGATTTGGGAATCGGCGAGGTGCCAATAATAAGCCCACAAAAAACGGTCGCGTTCATCTTAAATCCTGAAGTCAATGTGCTTTTTACGGAACTCGATCCTGGCATTTCAATGCAAGCGGCCATCGCCCCCTGCCCTGAAAAAAAGAAGGAAGATTTGTTTATGCTCCTCATGAGCGCAAATTTTTTAGGTCAAGGCACGGCAGGCTCCCGCATCGGGCTCGACCGCCAAGAGAAACTCTTGACACTGTCTCTCGGCTTGCCGTATGAGCTAGAGTATTCGACCTTCAAACAACATGTCGAGGATTTTGTCAATTATCTCGTGTATTGGAGAGAACGGATTGCGAAATTTGAACAGGAAGAAACGCTAATTTAAACAAATCCATGCCAGCTCACTTATTTGCCAAACAGGGGGCTTTCGAAGGCCTCACACTAGATTTTGAAGACGGGGAAGACTGGATCATCGGAAGAGATCCGGACGAGGCCGACTTTGTCCTTGAAGACAGTACAGTTTCAAGAAAACATGTCCGGATCACAAAGACCTCGGACGGCTTAATCCTAAAAAACCTCAGCCGGATTAATCCCACCCTCGTTAATGGTCAAATACACGAAGACGATGTACTGCTCGCTGAGGGCGATGAAATCCAGATCGGCGATACGACGTTTCTTTTTTCTTCTCTCGAACCTTCGGAAGATACAAGGCCTCTTGAAGAAGAACCTCCCCAGCTTAAAGAACCTGAAGAGCTGAGCGCGTATGATACAATTTTTGACGATCCTGGCGTCGAAGACGATCTGCCTTTCCACATGGTCCCCGACTCTTCGTTATTATTAAAAGTCATTTCCGGACCTAACGCAGGGGCCGAAATCGGCATCGAGACCGATCGCACGTACGTACTTGGAAAAGACCCCAACACTTGCGATATCGTCTTTCAGGATTTGAGCGTCTCCAGAAATCATGCGCGCCTTCACGTCGACCCAGATGGGATCGTCGATATTGAAGATCTGGGCTCAAAAAATGGAACGCTGATCAATGGCCACCCTATTTTAGAAAAAACGGTAATTACGCCTCAGGATATCATCGCTCTCGGAACAACTCTTTTTCTCTTTATCGATCGGGAAGCTCCCCAAGAGACCATTTTTTCTACAGCCCCCACTTATTTTGAAACTTCCGAACAGGAGAAGAAAACTGAGTTTCAACCTGAAGAAGCTCTCGGGCAAGCAGCGGAAGAGGTCGAGACGACCGACTGGAAAAAGGCAAAGATTCCGCCCAAGTACCTTTTGGCCGCAAGCGGGTTCGCTCTCATTTTTTTCATCATCTTCATCAGCTTTTTTTCCCTTTTTAAATCAGATACTGTCGAAATTGTACAAAAAGAGCCGATCGAAGAGATTGGAAACGCCCTTACCGCATTTCCCGCCGTCCAGTTTTCATTCAACCCCGCCAGCGGCAAGCTATTTCTCGTTGGCCATGTAAGCACAAGTATCCAATTTCAAGAGATGCATTACAATATGAGCCAAATCCCCTTTATCACCGATGTAGAAGACACTGTCGTCATCGATGAGGTGCTCTCAAAAACAATGAACGATCTCTTAAGCAGCCATGCAAACTGGCGCTCCGTCAGCATCTCAGCTCCGCAGCCAGGACAGTTTGTTGTCAGCGGCTATATTCAAACCAATGCGGAAGCGCAAAATTTAAACGATTATCTTCTCATCAACTTCCCCTATGCTGAAAAACTTACTAATCGAGTCACAGTGGAAGAGATTTTAAATATCGAAGTAGCCAGCCTCATGCTGTCAAAAGGTTTTGCTTCCGTCTCTTTTCAGCTAAACCAAGGATCGATCGTCCTTTCTGGCCTCTATACCGAAGAGAGAAAAAAAGAATATGCCGCCTTACTCAAAGAGCTCAACACTCTACCGGGAGTTCATGCAGTAAAAAATCTGGCCACTCCTACTTCGCACCAAATGGCCCGCATCGATTTGTCCCAGCAATACCAAGTGAGCGGATCTTCCCTTTTTGACGGGCGGGGATATAGCGTCATTTTGAATGGGAAAGTATTTACGCGCGGCGATTTTGTAGACGGAATGAAAATTACATCTATTGAATCAAATACGATTCTACTTGAAAAAGATGGATTAAAGTATACAATCAACTATGCCCCCGGACATTGAGAGGGTGGGTAAAAGCACATAAGGAGGCACGCATGTTCGGTTTAGAGAAAAAAGAACCAGAAAAATTTACTTTCGATTTAGAAAAAATAGTAAAAGAGAGCCCAAAGCGCAAAGCTGAAATGCTGGCCAAAATCGGAGCGCATATCCAAGAATTAAAAAACATGCTTAGAGAAGGAGCTAATGAAAAGGATTTTGAAAAACTGGGAGTCCTGCTCAACGGCTACATGGCGCTTCAAAAAGTACTGAACAAAATTACCGCATAAGGATTTATCTATGTCAACGCCCAATTCACAAAACCCGAACGCCAAGCCGTTAACGTTTATTTCGCTGATTACAGCTTATAACAGGCTGCAGTCGAACCTCGTCTTGCAGGTGCGCTCTCTCGCTAGCAACATGTCGGCAGCCAACCCTGGATCTTTTATCTTGCTGCAATTTCAAATGTCCCAAGTACAGCAGATGGGCGATTCGATTTCAAACTTGATCAACCAGGTGAATAAAATCATCGGAACGACTATCGGCAACCAGCAAGGTAGATAATTAACCCCCTAACGTGAGCACATCATGACGAAATGGAAAAAATTCGAAGAAGATTTTTACGTTCTAGTAGAGGCCGGATACATCGCGGTCAATCAGGGGGATGAAGATTCTTCCCTAAAGCTCTTTCGAGCCGCAGAACTTTTAAACCCTGAAAATTCACTGTCCAAAGTAGGTTTTGGCTATGTCCATTTGCATAAATTAGAGCTAAAACAAGCTTGCGAATGCTTTCAGCAGGTGTTGGACAAAGAACCCCATAATGAAATGGCGACTGCATTTTTAGGTCTTTGCATGGCTCTTTCTCCAAACCTTACTGCAAAAGGAGAAACTCTCTTAGAAAAAGCAGCTCATTCCAACGACCCTTTAATCAAAAATCTGGGTTCCTCTGCTTTGCACTTTGTCGAAGAGTATGTTAAAAAGGCACCAACTCCTATGGCTGCGCAAGAAAAAACATCTTCATCAAAAAAGCCGAAACATAAATGAGCAGACCAGACGCCACTCCTTCGCCAGATCGGATAGATCCGAACAAATCCATCGAGCCGCAAACTTCTATCCGCTCGCAGACGGGTTCGGATTTCCAGACCTTCATGCAGGGCGGGGGCGCCAAGCCTACAGCGGCCTCAACTACCGGGGCTCCCTCGCCTCTTGAGCTAACAAAACCGTCCCAGCAGCTAGCAGCGCCTACGTTTAATACGCTGCTCGCTCAATCGGCCAACATGCAAGATTCGCTTGGGACCTTGCAAGATCAGCTAAGCACGCCGAATTTAAAATTAAAACGCTCGCAGGCGCATCTTTTGCGCAATAAGCTCGGCGATGCAAATAATTACATCCGAGGTGCCGCCGGCAAGCTCGGCATCGACACGCCTCCTATTAAAATGCCTTCCCATCCGGGCGTGACCGAAAGGCTCATGGCCTACATCAACGACGGTCAGGAAAAAATGGTGGGAGTGCAGCAAAAACTCGATGAGCTCATGGGGAGAAAAGAACAGCTAAGCCCTGGCGATATGATGATGGTGCAAGTCAAAATGGGACAAGCGCAGCAAGAGATTGAATACTCTTCTACTGTCCTCAGCAAAGTCATCGACGCGCTTAAACAGCTCTTTAACATCCAACTCTAACAGGTATTTTGGACGAAAACTCTTCTTTTGACCCACTTTTGAACCATCTCGAAGAGATCGAATTAACGACGGTCCACGGCCGCATCACAGAAGCTGTAGGCATGTTGATCCGAGCTGTGATCCCTCAGGTCAAAATGGGAGAGCTTTGTCTGATCAAACGCGCTGGAGAGCCTCTCGCTGCAGAGGTTGTCGGGTTCACAAAAGACGAGGTCATCCTATCTCCTCTCGGCGACATGAAAGGCATCGGCCCCTCTTCTGAGGTCATCCCGATGCGCATGGCCATGCAAATCCAAGTGGGCCCCGGTCTTTTAGGCCGCATCCTCGACGGAAGGGGCAAACCTCTCGACACGGATGAAAAAGGCCCCCTCACCGATGTCGACCAATTAGCTCCCGTCATGCGCGACCCGCCAGATCCTCTCAAAAGGGCTATCATTGAAAAACCTCTCTCTATCGGCGTCCGCTCCATCGACAGCCTATTGACTTGCGGCAAAGGGCAAAGGATCGGCATTTTCGCAGCGGCCGGCGTCGGAAAATCCACTCATCTGGGCATGATCGCGCGCAACGCTGTCGCTGACATCACAGTGATCTCCCTCATTGGAGAAAGGGGCCGCGAGGTACGCGAATTTCTCGAAAACGATCTAGGCCCCGAAGGGATGAAACGCTCCGTCATCATCGTCTCCACTTCCGACCAAGCCCCTCAAATGCGTCTCAACGCGGCCTACGTCGGCACAGCTATTGCCAAATAATTTAGAGACCAACGCAAGTCTGTCATCTTGATGATGGACTCAGTCACCCGCTACGCCCGAGCTTTAAGGGAGATCGGTTTGGCCGCTGGAGAGCCGCCCGCAAGGGCCGGCTATACTCCTTCCGTATTCGCCACCTTGCCTCGCCTTTTAGAGCGCTCAGGAAATTCAGTCAAAGGCTCCATCACCGCGTTCTACACCATTTT
>DAINNB010000024.1:0-15978 GCA_036736085.1 Chlamydiales bacterium | reverse complement strand
GAGCCTTGCAAAAGATCTGTCTGTAGCGGGCCATCCGAGCTTTCCCTGGCATAAGCGCTGCTTTGAAGAGAAGGCATGTCAATCGATGTCGCTTCGCGACTGGCGCGCAGGAGCTGTTTTTCATGTGAATAAAAAACCTTTGCAGTTTTTGCCACCTTTTGTTTTCCCTCGTCTTTCAGTTTTACAAGAGACGGTTATTCCGATAAAACAGCTTAAAAAAGCCTTTTCCCACCCATGGAAATTTTACCTGCAGCATACGCTTCGTTTATGGCTGGAAGAGGCGGAATAGGAGGATTGGACCGATTTTGAGCTTGATTGGATCCAGAGATCCAAATTATTAAAACAAGGGTTGAGACAGCCTCTTCACTCCGCGATTGAAAAATGCGAAAAGAAACACCTATTTCCTATCGGGCTTTTTGGCCAGGCGGCTCAGAAAAATGTGACAAAGACTTTTGAAGAGTGGCAAGGGCATTTAGAAGAGTGGAATATTCTGCCAGATGAATTAAGCACTCTTTCTCTTCGAGATATTCCCAACGGCCCTTTTTCTTTTGCTCCTTTAGAGGTCCCCTTTAAAAGTTCTTTTGTCCGTTTGACGGGTGAAATTCCTTTTTGCTCTACAAGAGGACTGATCTATTTTGGCGAGGATTCTTTCTCTGCTTTGCTTAGAAGCTGGCCCGAATGTTTGGCGGCCCTTTGCGCTTTGCAGTCCCAACAGATTTTTTGTATTCGCAGCGGGAAAATCAAAATTGTTGAATCTCCTTTGGAGGAGCTGAAAAAGTGTTTGGACATTTATGATTTGGCCCTTCAAACGCCCCTGCCTTTAGTCTCTCAGTGGTCGGATGCTTTGGTCCGCAAGCAAGATCCGGAAGAGCTTGAGAAAAAATTTGAGACCAAGCGAGCTGTGTTAGAAGATCCTGTGTACGATTGGATGTTTTCGAGGATTGAGCGTCCCTCTGCTGAAACGATCACGGCCGATTGGGGGCCTTTTTTACAAACAAAACTCAGGGGCTTGATCGAGCTTTATCCGTTGGGGAAAAATTATGCGAAGATTTGATTGTTTAAGCCCCGAGTTTTCTCTTCAAGGGCCTCATTTGCTAGAAGCTTCTGCCGGAACAGGAAAGACGTTTGCTGTTGAGCAAATTTTTGTAAGGCTTCTTTTGGAGTCCTCTTTGCAAGTTGAGCAGATGTTGGTGATCACTTTTACAAGAGCTGCTACACGCGAGCTGAAAGAGAGGATCCGCTCGAATATAGAAAAAGCTATGGCCCAGCTTGCAAGCGGCGTCATTGAATGGCCGTATCTTGAGGTCTTTCGGGAGAAAAAAGCGGCCCTGCAAACGCTTCGAGACGCTTTGGCCTTGTTTGATCGAAGTCAAATTTTTACGATCCATGGATTTTGTCATCGGATGTTGAAAGAATTTGCTTTTGAGGCAAAATTTTGCGCTTCCCAAACTTTGTCGGATGAGCCGAGAACGCAAACCCCTAAAAAAATTCAAGAGGGCGTTGTCGATTTCCTCTCTTCTTTGTCTACAGACTTACTTTGCGTCGAACAATTGGACATCTTGCTCAAAAAAGTTCAATCAGTAGAGCGTTTAGCTGGCGCTTTGGTTCGCGTGTCGATGAAAGAACTTCAGCCGGGATCCACTTTTTCTTCTCTTTATGAGGGGTATCTCGAGCTTTTGAAAAACTGGGATCTATCCATAGATCAAGCGCTCGAAGATTTTCGTTCGATCTCTTCGCATTATAAAGCCACCTTGAAGGGGCAGTTTGAAGAGCAGATCAAAGCCTTGCTCGAGCCTCCGACGCCGGAGGCTTTTGCTTTTCTTATCTCAGAGAAAGGGTCGTTATTTAAGTTTCTTTCTCCAGCGAACCGCAAAGTGAAATATGCGCCGCCCCCGATTGTTTCCGAGCCTTTTTTTACTTGGGGAGCTACTCATCTTTTGCCAATATTAGAAAAAGCTACAGACCCGAAACGCCTTTTTTGTACGCTGGCCTACGAGTGGACGCTTTGCGCTAAAAAACTCATGAGCAAAGAAGATCTTTTTGATCCGGACACAATTTTGCAAGCTATGCATAAACATTTGGAAAACCCCGCTTTTCTTAGGCTAGTGCAAAATAAGTATGCAGCAGCAGTGATCGATGAGTTTCAAGACACAGATCGGCTCCAGTGGGATATTTTTAGAGAGCTGTTTTTGGAACCTGGCCATTTGGCCAAATCTGTTTTTTTAGTAGGGGATCCTAAGCAGTCGATTTATCGTTTTCGCAAAGCAGATGTGTATACTTATTTGGAGGCAAAAGAGTATGTAGATCCATCCTGCCGCTATTTTCTCGATACGAATTTCCGCTCTTCTCCCCGTTTGCTTCATGCTTTAAATCTCTTATTTCAAAGAGAGTGGCTCTTCTTGCCAAAACTGGGCTCCTTTCTTCCTTATCAGCCTGTTTCAGCTGGCAGGAGCGAGATGAAATCTTTGGAGGACCAAAAAGGAGCTTTGCATTTTTTTGTCTCGGATGGCCCCTCTTCTTCCCGAAAAAGTTCTTTTGAGGAGTTGATCGAATCGGTCTTTCTTCCTTTTATTGCTCATGAGATTATATGCCTTCGAGGCCAAATAAAGTCTTTGAGCGATTGTGCCATTTTGGTGAAAGATCGCTACCAAGCGGCGCAAGTAGTCCGCTATTTGCGAGAAAAAGGGTTGCCAGCGATCACTAAAAATCATTTGCCTTTAGGAGAGACGTTTGCTTTCGAGGCTCTTTTTGAACTGCTGCATGCCCTGATCGATCCAAAAGATCGGAGCAAGGCAAAACTTGTTTTGGCGGGTCCTTTAGCCCGCGTTCGCGCAGAAGAGATGCCGACTGAAACCCCCCTTGTATTTTTTGAATTAAAAGCAGCGCTAGAAGAGAAAGGGCTGGCTCCCTTTTTTCAAACGCTTTTTTCTACCCGACTCCATGAAGAGCCTGTCTTAGAGGCTTTGGCTAGAGAAGATGCAGATTTTTATCGCGATTTTTTTCATGCAATCGAGCTTCTTTTGCAATGGGAGCGTGCGGAGGGATTTTCGCTGGAGGGTTTAAGCAGAACGCTGCATAAGATCCGCACGATCGAGACGGAAGAGGATGAAAGGGTCCGAAGGCGGCTTTCAAGCGATGATGAAGCAATTCAAGTCATGACGATGCATGTGAGCAAAGGTCTTGAATTCGATGTGGTCTTTGCTCTTGGCCTGGCCTCTCAGACGCCGAAGCCGGATGAAGAGCTAGAGGAATTTGAAGCAGAAAAGCTGCGACAGCTTTATGTCGCTATGACCCGGGCGAAGAGACGCTTATATGTGCCTATTTGCAATGATGAAGGGAGTTTAGATGGGGCAGCATCGCCCGTTGCCTTATTTTTGGATAAGGTAAAGCAAGGACAGCCTTGGCAGGCGATGTTAGAGGAGATGAGACGGCAAGCGAGCATCACTTGGGAGCTCCTTCAGCCAGGGTCCATCGAACCTTCGCTGCAACAATCTATTTCTTTTTCTATGCCTAGCCTCCCTCCATGCCGTTATCAACTGGACGTTTCTTATCTTCATTCATTTACTTCTTTGGCAAGATCTCTGCACGCCGCTTTGCCTGCGCCTCTTTCTCTGGGGGAGTTGAGCGTTCATACTTTGCCGAGAGGTGCTGAAATGGGCGTATTGCTGCATGAACTGTTGGAAGATATTTTTTCCTCTCCTTATCCAATATGGCGGGATGAGAAACAGAGGCTTAATCTGATTGAAAACAAGCTTCAGGGTTCCAAATTTATTCTTTGGAAGCCTGTGATCCAAGATTTGCTTGGACAGGTGGTCTCTTTGCCCTTTTTAGCAGAACTTGAACCTCAAGACGTCCGCACGGAAGTAGAATTTATGTTTGAAAGACCCCCTCATTTCATCAAAGGATTTATTGATTTGCTTTTTCGCAGAGGAAATCAGCTCTATTTTCTGGATTGGAAAAGCAACTGGCTTGGAGAAGATGATGATGCTTACGACTGCGCTGCTCTCGAGAAGAGCATAAAAGAACATGATTACGAACTTCAAGCGGCCCTTTACGCGGAAGCTCTCAGAAAAGCTTTTCCCCACGTCCAATTTGGGGGCGCCTATTATTTATTTTTAAGAGGAATCTCTTCGATCACGCAGGGGATTTTTTTTATAGAACCTCGGAGGGACATCGATGTCTTGGCTTAACGCTCGATTTGCTTCGTTAATGAAGCGGCAGTTTGCCTGCGAGGATGAGTCCTTTTTTTTGGAGTTAATGCAATCGGCCCGCGAAGGACATTTGTGCTTGATGAAAAAAAAGGCCCCTGTTGCTTTGCCTGAAACTTCGGATCAGGATTCAATCCCTCTTCAACCCATCGTGCGAAGAGGCGATCGTTATTATTTACAGAGAAACTGGGTCTATGAAACAGATATTTGCCGCCAGCTTTCCCGACTACATCGACATTATAGCCCTAGAAAAACTTCTTTTGATCGCAAAGAGCTTCTTCCGGCTCAAGCTTTAGCTGTTGAGCACGCCTTGACCCACCAGTTGACGGTGATTTCCGGAGGTCCTGGCACGGGTAAAACCTATACCGCTGGACATATGGTCCGCGCCCTTATTGCCTCTTCTGATGTAAAGCGGCTTTACAAAGTCTGTCTGACGGCGCCGACAGGGAAAGCGGCCCAGCATTTGCAAGGTTCTTTCCTCTCTTCAGATCTTTCGGTCGAGGTTCAAGCAGACACCTTGCATCGAGTCCTGGGGTTAACGCCCGGACAGTCGAAATTGTTTTTTTCTTGTGCGATTGATGCAGATGTCATTGTCGTCGACGAGGCTTCGATGATCGATGTAGAATTATGGGCCCATCTCCTCAAAGCCGTATCTCCTCAGACAAGATTGATTGTTATGGGAGATCCCGATCAGCTGCCTCCCGTTGAGGCGGGCAGTATTTTTTCTGATCTTGCAGATCTTTATGGCGTGCGCCTAGATAAGTGTATGAGGACAGATAGAAAAGAGCTTTTGGAGCTGAGCTTTGCTATTCAGCAAGGTGGTTTTGAAGAAACTATGGAAAGGCTGCAGGCGGGAATTGGAGTATTTTCCCCAATCGACCTAGAAGTTTTGTATCAAGAGCTTTCGCCTCCTCTTTTTGCTCAAGAGCCCGACCCTAAAATGTGCTTAGATTTTTTTCAGCGGTTTAAAATTTTAGGAGCTCTTCGCCAAGGACCTTTTGGGATTGATCGACTGAATGAATTTTTTTTGCAGAGATATCAGAAAGCGTTTCGCAAAGGCTCATTTTGGGCAGTTCCTATTTTGGTCTCTTCGAATGATCCTCGAATGGGCCTTTATAATGGCAGCACAGGAGTCCTTATCGGGCCATGCGAGTCTTACTTTAATCCTAGAAAAGCCACAGCTTATTTCCCAAATGTTCATTCGGAAGAGCTTCGTTCTATTTCCGGAGCGGCCTTGCCCCATTACGAATGGGGTTTTTGCCTGTCTGTGCATAAAAGCCAGGGCAGTGAATTTGAAAGGGTTTTTGCTCTATTTCCGGAAGGGAGCGAGCATTTCGGAAGGGAAGCTCTTTATACAGCTGCAACCCGGGCCAAAAAGAGTTTGACGTTAGCTATAGAGCCGCGCATCTTAAAAGAGATGCTCCGTCTGCGCTGCCGCAAGCAATCAGCTATTGTGGAAAGAATGGGAAAAAACTTTATCTGATGATTGAATCTGCCTCTGAAAGCTGACTGGTTTTCAGAGGCAGTGTTCATTTTCTCTCAAATCGTCTCTGTTAAACAGCAACAGAAGCAGAGCTTTTGAAAGCCATTGGAAGCGCTTTCGCTAAGGTATCTTTGGATGGTAAATAGCTTTTAATAGATGAATAATTGCTGATTGGATTGAATTGAATTGCAGCGATACCGAGCGCTGTCAAAGTGGCTCTTTTTGCAATTCCTAACGCTCCCTCGGCAGCTAAATTCATGCCTATTTGTATGAGAGATGGGTCTGGGCTTATCGACGAAGATGCAAAAATAAGGCCTGCTATAGATATTGTGAAAACGGCTGTAATAGCAGCGCTATTTCTAATAAAACGACCCGCTTTGGGAATTGAATAGCTGACATGAGCCATAGAAGGGCCTTTTGTCTCTGTAGTGTTTATCAGTGTCGATCCTGCCAAAGATAAGGTGCCTATTGTTGTCATTCCGAGTGAGGTTAGAGGATCTACCCCCTTTGTTAGTGCAACAGTTGCATCTTCTGCCAAACTTGCAACATACCCTACTTCCCAGGCAAGGTAGCCACAGCCCGCGCTAACGCACTTTGTGCTAGCAAGCGTGCGCAGTGCAAGTACACTTGCTGTTGAAACGCCGGCAATAGTGAGCGTTTGTACGCCTCGATGATAAAGAGATTGGCTGCTATCTTTTACAAATTGTAAAGAGTCTGCTGCGGCATCTTTTAAATTGTAAATCTCTTCGGCTAGATTCCGAGCGGGAGCGGTAAGTATTTTAAAAATTTGCGCTCGCTTTTGTGAATCGAGCGGGCTAATAGGAGCTATAGCGAATGGAGCTGTTACAAAAACCCCTGGGCTATTTTCGATTAGATTTTCTGGGATTTTTAACATCTCCCCTAATTCGGGGCTATAGAAGGTAGCCAAAGAACTAAGCAGTCCTAATTTGCATGCGCCATAAATAGTAATACCGCTTAGGCCGGTTATGGTGAAACTTCTTGCAGCTGCATTTATGTAATTAATTAAAGCGTCTTTGTATTCTTTCGTTTCTAGTAATTTTAATATCTCTTCATCAGACAAGTTAGAAGGTTCTATGGAGAGATTTCTATTTTCTTGTTGAGCTAAAATGTCGAATTTTGCTCTATGCGCTGCCATTTTGACAATAATTTTGAGGCGATTCTCTGTATTGCCTAAAGTTGTTTTTTCATCTTCTGATAAATGTTCTTTTTTAGCTTTTGTCAATAGATCGATTTGACGGTTAATAAGTAGGAGGTCGTTATATAAATCCTGCGCTTTTTCCCACTGGCCCCAGCGACTTAGCCGTTCTGGCTTATCGAGCATTCTCTTAAGTTCCCTGAGATGGTTTTGCCGAACTTTGCAGAGTTGAGTTAAAGTAGAGGGAGGTAGCGCGGCTGCAACGACGGCTGTTTGTATAGAAATCAGTGCGTTAACAACAGCTTCTGTTTTTTGGGCGGCTTCTTCAGCAGCGCTAGGTCCTAGTTTGACTTGAGGGGGGGCCCACCCCCAGGAATAAGCATCATACAAAATTTTAGAAAGGATCATATAAAGCTCTCATTTTTCATTTATATTCGGGAATAATATAACATGAAATGAGAATACAGATCAATTTGAAGTTTTTTTAATAAAAAGGTGTGTTTACACCTTTTTATTAAAAACTGATTTGTTGTTTAAGCTAAGCGAGAAGAGAGGCGGGCTTTTGTGCGGGCGGCTTTGTTAGGCTTGTAAATGCCTTTTTTGACGCCTCGGTCCATCAAGCTGTAGATGTCGTTAAGTTTTGTTTTTACGCTTTCAGCTGATTCTTTTTTTGAAAGGGAAGATTCGAAAGCTCTGACAGCTGTCAGCACGCTAGAGCGGTAGGAGCGGTTGCGTAAACGATTTTTTTCACTTTGGATATTCCGTTTTTGAGCGGAAGGTCTCTTGGTTTTTTTGGCTTTATCTTTCTCTGCGGCCATAAATCCTCTATAAAAAGGTTGGATTGCGGATGTTAAATGCCATCACTATAATCGGAAGACTAAAATTCGTAAAGATTTAAGAATTCATTTTGCATAATATCCATTCGATAAGCCGGCAAAATGAGACGAAAAGCCAGCGAGGTATTTTAATCTTATTTTTTCTAGTTGGCAACGGGAAGCTGTTTTCTAGGAAAATCCAGTTTTGCATGCTTATGGCCAGAGGGCGGGATGTTTGGCTTAGGAGCGCCTTGTGAAGAATGTCTCCTTTAAAAAAAAGCGGCCAATTCTCTTTGCGGTCTAAAACCTGGCGGGGCAAGGAATTTTTCGGTAGAGAAACGGGCATTTGTCTAGGTTGGGTTAAATGTACTGCCGCCCGAGGGCCTTTTTTTAGCCGGTCGGACTCGCGGATGAGTTCGAACTGATCATAGAATAGGGAAAGGGTTGTCCTTTGATAATGAAAGTAGTAACAAGTATTTTCTCGAAGAAATAGTTCTGCGGCCCTTACGCGCTTTCGATTGAAGAGACGATCGTCCAAAAGCCAAATGACCTGATAGCCCATCGAGGCGTAATCTTTCATCCTTTCTTCGCTCTCCTTTCGGGAGATGAGAGAGCATTGGATTTCAAAGATCAGTTTATGCCGGTCCCAGCAGACGTCGGCGAGCCGTCCGATTGAGAAAAATGGGCGTTCGAGAGAAATTTCCCCTTTACCAAACAAACTTTGAATTTGAAGTTGCAGAAGAAGATGGTCTTCGCTTTTGCTGTAAAGACGGCAACTTGGCGTTGTTTTTATATGATAGAAATGGCGGCGCCTTCTCCCTTGCCTTACTTGCAAGGGGCCTTTACACTCGATGCAGCGATAATTTCCCCGGTTTGGGGCCTCATCAGCCGAGATCAATTGTTCAAAATTGAGCGCATAAAGTGGCATGAAGAACCTATCTTGCTGTGAGGGATTCTATAAAGTAAGGGTTCGCCGATTTCCCATTCAAGACTAGAGGGGTTATATAGTGGTTCCGGTTGAAAGGCCCCCAAGATTTTTGTTTTGACGGTTCAATTTTTCAACTATTTTGATAGGGTTACTATTCGAAGATTATAGAACCCTAGCAAAATAGTGGGAAAAGTGAACCGTTAAAAACCGAAGATTGGGTGCCTTTCAACCAGAACCACTATTTATTGCCCTCAAGTTCTGAACCGAAAATCGGTCCAAAAGAACTGAAAAATCGACAGAAACTTATTAATGGGATAGGTTCAAGGTTGCATTTAATTGTAAAGACTATATGATATTGACAGAAAGGGGATCCTTATCTGTAATATTTTTCGGATTGTAACAGACTAAGGCATACTACAAAAGTTTTTTCCTTCCCATCCCGAATTTAGGAGACCATGAGCGGAGCGACATCATTCACTACAAATCCTCAGCATCAGCAAAAAATCGAAGAGCTGGTGACTATTGCTAAAGAGCAGGGCTTTCTTACTTACGAAGAGATCAATGAAATTCTGCCTATGACCTTCGATTCCCCCGAGCAGATCGACCAGGTGTTGATCTATTTAAGCGGGATGGACATTCAGATCCTCAATCAAGCAGAAGTTGAAAGGCAAAAAGAGCGTAAAAAAGAAGCAAAGGAGCTGGAAGGGATTCCTAAGCGAAGCGAAGGGACCTCTGATGATCCCGTCCGCATGTACTTAAAGGAAATGGGCTCTGTTCCCCTTTTGACCCGAGAGGAAGAGGTTGAAATTTCTAAGCGCATTGAAAAAGCGCAGATCCAGATCGAAAAAATTATTTTGCGTTTCCGCTACTCTATTCGGGAAGCAATTTCGATCGCCTATTATTTGATTTCCGGCAAAGACCGTTTCGATAAATTGATTTCGGAAAAAGAAGTCTCTGATAAAACCCATTTTATGAACCTGCTTCCCAAATTATCCGAACTGATGAAGCAGGAAGATTTGCTCTTAGAGGTTTTGCTCACTCAGATCCGAGACCCTCAGTTAAAAAGGGAAGATAGGGCCCAGCTCATAGAAGATACGGAAAAATGCCGTATCCGTGCTCAGGCGTATTTGAGAAGATTTTGCTGTAGGCATAATATTATTGAAGATTTTGGCGAAGTAATCCTTTCCGCCTATGATCGTTTTTTACAGCTGGAAAAAGATATCCAAGAGCTCACTCCCCGCGCTGAAAAAAACAAATTCGCCGCGGCAAAATTAGCGGCTGCTAAAAGAAAATTATATAAGCGGGAATTGGCTGCGGGCCGTTCTTTGGACGAGTTTAAAAAAGACGTCCGGATGCTGCAGCGGTGGATGGATAAGAGTCAAGAAGCGAAGAGAGAAATGGTTGAATCTAACCTTCGTTTGGTGATCTCGATTGCTAAAAAATACACAAACCGGGGCCTTTCTTTCTTGGATTTGATCCAGGAAGGGAATATGGGCCTTATGAAGGCTGTGGAAAAATTCGAATATCGGCGTGGTTATAAGTTTTCCACTTATGCAACCTGGTGGATCCGCCAAGCGGTTACTCGGGCGATTGCAGACCAGGCTCGAACGATCCGTATCCCTGTGCACATGATCGAAACGATCAACAAAGTTCTTCGAGGCGCCAAAAAACTGATGATGGAAACGGGCAGAGAGCCTACTCCGGAAGAGCTGGCGGCGGAATTAGGTCTAACTTCAGAGCGTGTCCGAGAAATTTATAAAATAGCTCAACATCCGATTTCTCTGCAGGCGGAAGTGGGCGATGGCGGCGAAAGCCAATTCGGCGACTTTTTAGAGGATACGGCGATTGAATCTCCTGCTGAAGCTACAGGGTATGCCATCCTTAAAGACAAAATGAATGAAGTGCTCTCTACGCTAACTGATCGAGAAAGGACCGTGCTTATTGAACGCTTTGGACTATTAGACGGCAAGCCGAAGACACTTGAAGAAGTGGGCGTCCGTTTTAAAGTTACCCGCGAGCGCGTTCGTCAGATTGAGGCAAAGGCCCTGCGCAAAATGCGCCACCCAACTCGAGCAAAACAACTGCAGGCGTTTTTAGATTTACTTGAAGGGGAATAAAGAATGGAGCGTATCGGAGTCGAACCGATGGCCTCAACAATGCCATTGTTGCGCTCTACCAACTGAGCTAACGCCCCTCGTATAGCCCAACATAGTAGAGGATATGGACTATTTCTTCAACTGCAATCCTGGATAATGCGTGATTCATCGATTGTTTTCTTTTGTGACTTTGGGTTTTTTTCTCCTTTTTTTACTAGGGCTCCCTAAGCAAGCATCCGATCCTTTGCGCGCTTATGCTGTAGCTTCTTTCGCGCCTGCCTGGAATCTTGCGCACCGCTTTAAGACTTATTTGCACGATCGTCCACTCTTTCGCTCTCCGGAGCGCCCTTCCTTAGAAGCTGCTGAACTTCAAATTGAAGCCCAAAGTCTTCGTTCTCAGCTGGATGCGCAAATTGCGTGGAAGAATTGGACGCAGCACATTGAGTCTCAGCTTAGCGCTTTGCAGCAGCTTAAAATCGATGTGCAGCAACCATTTTTTCAGCGCCGGTGGGAGGAGATGAACGACGTTGTCCAGCGTCAATTTTTTGCGATTTTAGCTCCGGTGATTTATCGAGACCCCAGCTCTTGGAGCAGCAGCTTGTGGATCCAAGCTGGGCAGAAGGATAACGAGTCTCTGGGCCGTTTGATCGTGGGGAAAAATAGTCCTGTTGTAATTGGATCTTCTTTGGTTGGAGTAGTAGAATTTGTAGGATGGCAGCAATCTAGAGTTCGTTTGATTACGGATTCCGGATTGATCGTATCTGTGAGGGCCGCTCGAGGAAAAAGAGAAGATAAGCAGTTGTCCCAATTGGTCCATTCTTTGGAAGATCAAGTTGCTTCTCGGCAAAACCTTCCCATCAATGAAGAAGAAAAAAACTATTTTCTTAGTCTATTAAAACGGTTGCAGCATCATACGGGTTCGGAAGATGGCTACTATGCCAAGGGGCATTTGCAAGGAAGTTCAGCTCCTTTTTGGAGGTCTAGAGGACTTTCTTTGAAAGGAATGGGGTTTAACTACGATTATCCTGATCAAGAAGGGCCTTCCAGGGAACTTAGAACGGGGAAACCTATCGGAGCCGCAGGCCCTGCAGTGCCTATTTTGCAAGAAGGAGATCTTCTTGTGACGTCAGGATTGGATGGCGTTTTTCCGGCAGGTCTTCATGTAGGCATTGTAACAAGAATTGAGCAGCTTTCCGAAGGCTCTTACGCCTATGATTTAGAAGCGCGTCCAACGGCGTGCCATTTCAATGATCTGCAGCATGTGTTTATCTTGCCTCCTCTTACCTTGGAGTAAAAGTATAGCGGTAAACTTCTTCTCGAATATTTCGGAAACGGCCTTCATCTAAAGACTGAGTGGATTTATCGAGTAAAAATAAAGTTTCGTATTCTTCCGGAAGTAAATGGACGCCGCAGCGGTAAAGATAAAGCCCTTCGTCCGTTTTTACATTGCGCTTTTGAGCGTTTAGAAAATACATGGGGCGGTTAAAAAAAAGAAAATCGTAGCCAATAGACGACATATCGCCAATATAGACGTCGCAGATCTCTAAAAGAGGATAAATAGGAGGGAAGTCGAGGGCCCAGAGGATGTTTTTTTGATTTTCGTATTTTCCCATCAGCTGTTCTAGTCTGGCTGTGTTAGCGGCGATCGTATTGGGATGCGGTTTGACTAAAAGCGTATCGTGATCGGGCAGCGTTTGAGCTAATAGGGGCAACGCTTGCCAGAAAGAAGAGTTGTTTTCAAAATCTTCCCAGGTAGGCGCATACAAAAAAGTTCTTCCTTTAACAGGGAATTTTTTTTGCACAAAGTCTCGATAGAAAGCTCTATTTTGACTATAATATTTTGCGCGGAAATTTCCGACGATCTCTATGTTAAGATGCTTGGCGTCTTCATTTTTTGCATGGATGCAATCGACCATTTTAGGGCCGTACGCAAATATTTTTTGTTCATGGCGCAGGTGTTCGAAAACAATACTTTTCGAGCCTTATTCAGTATTTAATAGAGTTAGGCATGAAGAGTCTAATTGATCGGTGGGAAAAGCTTCTTGGTGCATGTGAAATGGATTTTAGGAGACTACTTTGGAAGGGGGCGTTAATTGCCGCCACGGTTTTTCGATTACTTCAAGACCGGGATAATATTGGCGGGTTAGCGCCGCTATCGACGGTTCGCAAAGAATAAGAGGATAGCCTTTGAGCGCGCAAAAAGGCGCTAAATGGTCTAAATAATGGCTTGAATCATTAAAGATGAGTCCGGCAATATCCAAAGATTTCCTCTTCAGAGAAAATCATTACATGGAAAAAGTTAAGATGAAAGACATTTCTCAGCTGCATGCGTGGTTTGAGGCGAATCAAAGAGAGTTTCCTTGGAGAATCAATAAAAATCCTTACCGCGTGCTGGTTTCCGAGATCATGCTCCAACAAACGCGCGCGAGCGTTGTCGTCCCCTATTTTGAAAAATGGATGGAATTATTTCCTACCTTAGATGCGCTGGCAAACTCTTCTTTGGAGCAAGTGATCAAGGCGTGGGAAGGGCTAGGATATTATTCCAGGGCCCGCCGGCTACATGCAGCTGCGATATTTATCGTGCAGCATTTTGGAGGCTCTTTTCCTGAGACGAAAGAGGAACTTATAAAAATTCCGGGTTTAGGTCCTTATACAGTGGGCGCATTGCTTAGTTTTGCTTTTCATAAAAGAGCTGCAGCAGTAGACGGTAATGTGGCTCGCGTCTTGGCCCGCTATTTTTTGATAGAGGACAGTGTGCAAAAGGCTGCTGTAAAAAGAAAATTAGAAGGGATCGCCGAACAATGTTTGGATGAAGAAACGCCTTGGATCACTGCGGAGGCCTTGATTGAGCTCGGCGCTTCTCTTTGTTCTCGTAAACCTAAGTGCGAAGCCTGTCCTTTGCAGGGACAGTGTTTGGGATATCAAACGGGGAAAGCGGAGTATTTGCCTTTGCAGGCTCCAGCCCCCTCTGTCACATCTTTATTTCGTTCAGTGTTTCTTATTCAAGTTCAAGGAGCCATTTTGGTGAAAAAAGAGAGCGCTGGCCGATTAATGGCCGATTTATATGAACTGCCTTACGTAGAAAAAGGCCGGGAGCCCTCTTTTGTATCGACATCATTACCTTTGGTCAAGCACTCATTTACCCGTTATGTCGCTCATTTAACTCCCTACCCCCTTTTGTTTGAAAAACAAAGCGAGGCTCTTTCCTTTTTGAGGCAATGTGGTATTGTTTCTCCAAAGGCCTATATTTGGGTGGAATTGTCCGACCTCAAGCATCTGCCTTTTTCAGCAGGACATCGAAAAATTTTACGTCATTGGATGAGTGCATGAATATTTTACATTTGGAAGCCTCTTCAGGATGGGGCGGTCAGGAAATGCGTATTTTGCGCGAAGCGGAAGGGATGCGCCGCCGAGGACATCAGGTCGTTTTTGCTGTGATGAAAAAGGGACATTTGATTGAAAAGGCAAGGACTGCTGGATTTTCTGTCTATGAGCTCGATTTTTATAAATCCCGCTGGCCGATTACTTTGCTCCGATTGTTAAAGATCATGAAAGCTCATCGGATCGATGTTGTGAACACCCATTCATCTCTAGACAGTTGGATTGGAGGGATTGCGGCCCGGATGGCTAAACGAAAGATTGTGAGAACACGCCATCTTTCAGGAGAGATCCGCTCTGGTTGGAATAGCCGTCTCCTTTACGGTTCGCTGGCCGATTTTGTGGTGACGACTTGCGAAGCCGTTGTTCCTCAGATCTGCCGCCAAGCTAAAAGGCCCAAAGAAACTTGTCTTTCCATCCCCACAGGAGTTGAGCCTGAACGGATTGATTACGATCCTTTAGAGTGTGCTGAGTTTCGAGAAAAGCTTAAACTAAAACCGGGGCAAATATTGATCGGAACCGCTTGTTTTATGAGATCTTGGAAAGGAATTGACGACTTTTTGCTGGCCGCGCATAAATTGCGAAACGATTCGACGATCCGATGTGTCATTATAGGAGGGGGGCATTTTGATACCTATAAGAAAAAAGCGGACGATTTGCGGCTTGATGGATTGGTTCATTTTACTGGTCATTTGGAAAATCCTTATCCGGCCCTTGCCGCTTTGGACGTATTTGCCTTGTTAAGCACGGCCAATGAGGGGGTATCGCAAGCGATTTTACAGGCGGCCTATTTAGAAAAGCCTCTTATTGCTACCTCTACAGGCGGCCTTCGGGAAGTTTGTCTTCCTGGCAGAACGGGCATTCGGGTCGAACCTTTTTCTCCAGACCAGGTCGCCTCCGCTGCTTTGAGTTTGCAGAGAGATCCGGCTTTGCGCGCCCGGATGGGACAAAGAGCCAAACAACTGGTCGAAGAGCAGTTTGTTTTTGAAAAGACCCTTGATCAAATGGAAAAGGTTTATCAGGGTCTTTAATATCGTTTCCGACCCTATAACCGATTCTTCTGGTTGTTTCGGTATATATAAGTCCTTGTGTTGAAATAATTGTTTTTTTAAACTTGTGTGTTGCAGTTTGGAGGAGATGTTCATGGAAGAAACTCAGTCGTCGACAATTGAAAGAGTACTGGTTAAGCTCGCCGCTCATAAAAAAGAGGGGTTGTGGGGCGTGTTTTTATTTTGTCTCCTCATTTGCGCATTTATCGTTTTTGCCAGTTCAGGCTTTTCTTATCGGGACCATTTAGAACTCAAAAATACTATAGTCCGTTGGCAGCAGCGCCCTATTGACATGGTTTTATTTGAAAAAATATCGCAGGTACTTAAAAAGAATCCCAAGCTACTCCGGCAGTATGATGCCTCGATCGCTCAGACGTTGATCGGGATGGCTCGCTATGACCAGGCTGTTTCCTATACTGAACACCCCATTGCCTATCTGCGCAGCGAATCTCCTGAGCATGCCTCATTTTCTGAAATAACTTTATTGATAGAAAAAGGGTTGTATCAAGAAGCCCTGGAAAGATCGATCCGTTTGAAAGAGCAAATGGGGAGAGAAGAGTCTTATCTTTATTTTCATAATCTTTTAAGGATTGCTTCTTTACAGAAACAGTTGGGCAATTTGCCTGGCGAAATGGCTGCTTGGGAAGATTGCAAGGAATTCCTGGGCTGGAAAGAAGGGCTTACAGCTAGCTGTTTTTCAGAAGAGATCATTCGCCTTTATAAAGAAAAAAACGTGGACCTAAAAGGGTATGTTGAAAACAGGGCGCAAGAATGCAGCTCCGCCATGAAATCTAGCTTTTAAGGGCTTACACCGAAACAACTTGAAGAATCGGTTTTTGACTGCGTTGGCTTTACCTCAACATTT
>DAINNB010000023.1:0-16250 GCA_036736085.1 Chlamydiales bacterium | reverse complement strand
ATCCATTCTGAAAGAGAGATGGATGAGTATTTGATGAAATTGGGTTTGAGCGATCTATTGATCCGTCCGTCTGGGGCTCAAGAGTCGTTCGATCGGGAAATGACAGAGAAATTGATGGAGACGATCTTAGAGGTTGAAACGTTTATCTCTTCTATTGAGAGGAAAGGGGTTCCTTTCCGCGAATTTGTTGCTGCGCGCAATGTCGATGGACAATTGCCCATGTATCAAGTAGCGATCGGCGATAAGCAGAGCTTTCTTTATTCGGAAGAAGAGCTGGGAAATGCCAAAAAAGAGAATGAAGAATTTCAGAAATTGACGCATGAAGAGACCTTGGCATCAATCCCTCCAGAGGAATTGACAGAAGAGATGAAGGCTCTTGTCATCAAGCCGCTCGGTTTTGTGGAATTATACGATCCTAACCGGCTTCAGATCCTGAAAGCAAAATTAGGTGCTTACCATTTGGAATTAGATCAATATTTAATTGCAAGCGGCGATCTTTTCGATCTCGTCGAAGAGGGAAATAAAGCGACTACTTACCAGACCTTGCGCGAGATCATCGATGCTGTTCGTATGAATGGGCGCAAAGGGGTCGAAGTGCAGCGCTACAAAGGTCTTGGCGAGATGAACGCGGATCAGCTCTGGGATACGACGATGGACCCAGCTACTCGTACATTGGTCCGAGTTACTTTGCCAGATGCGATTGCAGCCGATCACATGTTTTCGATGTTGATGGGTGAAGAGGTGGAGCCGCGGCGCCGATTTATCGAGCACCACGCTCTTTCGGTTAAAAATTTAGATATTTAAAGGTCCGACATGTCTTATACCAAAGATGAAGTGATTGTTCCGCGCAACGTTGAAGAGGAGATGAGAGAAAGTTATCTCCGCTATTCGATGTCGGTCATTATCTCCCGCGCCTTGCCTGATGTGCGCGATGGACTAAAACCTTCTCAACGCCGTATTTTGTATGCGATGAGGCAGCTCAATTTGACGCCAGGGGCGAAACATCGAAAGTGCGCTAAAATCTCTGGCGATACCTCGGGCGATTACCACCCTCATGGCGAAACTGTGATTTACCCGACCCTCGTCCGCATGGCCCAAGATTGGGTGATGCGCTATTCGCTCATCAACGGTCAAGGAAACTTTGGTTCGATCGACGGAGATCCTCCAGCCGCGATGCGTTATACGGAGGCTCGACTGACGTCTGCTGCCATGGCCCTCATGGAAGATCTCGATAAAGATACGGTCGAGATGGTCGCGAACTACGATGAGACGAAAACAGAGCCGACAGTATTTCCTTCTAAATTTCCGAACTTGCTTTGCAACGGCTCCTCTGGCATTGCCGTCGGCATGGCGACAAATATTCCTCCTCATAATTTAGGCGAATTGATCCAAGCGACTTTGCTGGTCCTTGAAGACCGGATGGTTTCCATCGATGAGATCATGAAAGTGATGCCAGGTCCTGATTTTCCTACAGGCGGGGTGATTTGCGGCTACCGAGGCATTAAAGAGGCGTACCATACAGGCAGGGGAAAACTTCTCTTGCGAGGAGCTCTTCGGGTAGAAGAAATTCCTGGCAAAGACAGGCAGCAAATTGTGGTCGATGAGATCCCTTATAACGTGAACAAGTCCCGCTTGATCGAACAGATTGCTGAGCTCATCACAAACAAAGTGATCACAGGCCTTTCGGATATCCGAGATGAATCGGACAAAGACGGTTTGAGAATTGTCTTGGAACTTAAAAGAGGCGAAATTCCTGATGTCACCATCAATCAGCTGTATAAAAACAGCGACTTGCAAGTGACGTTTGGCTGCAACATGCTGGCGCTAGACCATGGCTTGCCAAGAACCATGAACATCAAGCATTTTATGAGCTGCTGGATCGATCACCGCATTGAGGTGATCCGCCGTAGAACGCGCTATGAGTTGGCCCGAGCTGAAGCAAGAGCCCACATTTTAGAGGGTTATTTAAAGGCCCTTGATCATTTGGACGAAGTTGTTCGGGTGATCCGTTCTTCTTCCAATCGCGACTCCGCTAGAACGGAACTGATGGAGAGGTTTGGTCTTTCCGAAAAGCAATCGAACGCAGTGCTTGATCTTCGTTTGTATCAGTTGACAGGTCTCGAGCATGAAAAGATCGATACTGAATATAAAGATTTACTCATGAAGATTGCCCACTACAAAGCGATTTTAGCGTCGGAGGCGATGGTGCGCGACATCATCCGCGAAGAGCTGGAAGATTTGCGTAAGATCCATAAGTCGGAAAGAAAGACCAAAATAGTCGCGGCCGAAGGGGAATTCCAGATGGAAGACCTGATTGCCGATGAGCAAGTTGTGATCACGATTTCCAATGACGATTATATTAAACGGATGCCAGTCGATAGTTTCCGCGAGCAGCGCCGCGGCGGAGCTGGAGTGATCGGCATGGAGATGAAAAAAGAAGCAGATACCGTAAAAGATGTTTACGTCGCATCTACGCATGATTATCTCATGATCTTCACTTCGCTTGGACGTTGTTACTGGACAAAAGTGTGGCAGATCCCTGAAGGGGGCCGCCGAACAAAAGGACGTCCATTAATCAATCTTCTCGAAGATTTGCAGCCGAATGAAAAAGTGGCTGCCATCTTGAAGGTGAAAGATTTTTCAGAAGAAGGGGCCTGCATCCTTCTCGCTACGTTAAAAGGGATTGTCAAAAAGACGGAACTTTCCGCTTTCAGCAACCCTCGGCGCAAAGGGGTTTTTGCCCTCAATATCGATGAAGGCGATGAACTGATTGCAGCCCGCGTCACGCGTCCAGGCCAGCAAATTATGATTTTCACTCGAAATGGCATGGCAGTTCGATTTGATGAGGCGCTCGTCCGTCCGGTCGGCAGGGTCGCTCGGGGCGTTCGGGGTGTAACCCTCAAAGATGAAAAAGACAAGGTCGTTAGTTGCGAAACAGTCGTTTCCGGACAAAATGTACTGATCATTTGTGAAAATGGTTTTGGCAAGCGTTCTGAGATCGATGAATTCCGTCAGACGAACCGCGGCGGCGTAGGTGTCCGTTCGATCATCACTTCTGAGCGCAATGGCCTCGTCGTTGGCGCTCTTTGCGTCACCGATTCGGATAGCGTTCTTTTGATGTCTTCTGCCGGTCAAGCGGTAAGGATTTCGATGCGCGATGTTCGTGTCATGGGCCGCTCAACGCAAGGCGTTCGTCTCGTGGCCTTGAAAGAAGAAAATGATCTCGTCATCGCCGCTCAGAAAATTGAGGCTGTGGCGGAAGCGGAAGCAGAAACAGGGCAAGCGTGACTCGATCTCTATTTGTTACGTTCGAGGGAGGAGAGGGGGCTGGTAAGACAACGCTGATCCAGCAGATCGTCCATGAGCTCTCCTCTAGAAATCTCCCTCTTGTCACTACTCGAGAACCTGGAGGGACTCCTCTTGGCGAAGAGGTTCGCCGGCTCCTTCTCGAGCCATCCACCCTCTCTCCTTATGCAGAGCTCTCTCTCTTTCTCGCCTCTCGAGCCCAACACATAGCTCAAGTCATCCGTCCTGCTCTCGCCCAGCATAAAATTGTCCTTTGCGATCGATTTAACGACTCTACTATCGCTTACCAGGGAGCCGCCCGAGGCCTCGGCGTTGAAAAAGTTTCCGAATTTTGCGCTTTCATTTCTCAAAACCTCGAGCCCGATCTTACTTTCTACCTTGACCTCGATCCTCATGTCGGTCTTACTCGCATCGAGCAGCGCTCTAAAGACAGGATAGAGGCTGAAACTCTTTCTTTTCATATCGCCATTCGCAAGGCCTTTCATGATCTGGCTAACCGTTATCCTCGTAGACTGCGCCTTTTAGATGCTTCTAAGTCGCCTTCTGAGGTGTTTCGGAATGCTATGGAGATTTTGGACGAGATGTTGGGGTGAGAGAAGCGGGACTCCGTCCCGCGCCCTCCCAAAGGACTTCGTCCTCTGGACTCCTGTTTTTTTTCTGGATTGTGTACAATAATGTAGTTTGAGATCCTAGATAGAGGATTCCAAAGGACGGAGTCCTTTGGCAGGGCGCGGGACGGAGTCTCGCAGTGGGGAGATTAGGCTGTGTTTACATCTTTATATGGCAATGAGGCGATCAAATCATATTTGAGCCGGGCGCTGCAAGAGGAGAGGCTTCCTCAAACGCTCCTTTTTGAAGGGATGGAAGGCGTTGGCAAGAGCTTGTTTGCACGGGAATTGGCGAAGCATTTGCTGACGGGAAGCGAGACATTTGAACAGCATCCAGATTTTCATGTTTTGCGGCCTGAGGGCAAGAGTGGTTTGCATGCGATTGATGAGTTGAGAAAATGCATCGATCAAGTGTATGAAGCTCCTTTTGTTTCGGAGAGAAAGGTCTTTGTTATTTACGATGCAGAGAGGATGCAGGCGCCGAGCGCAAATGCGTTATTGAAAACACTGGAAGAGCCTCCCTTGGACACGACGATCATTTTATTGACGAGTCAAGCGAGAGAGATTCTGCCGACAATTTTGTCTAGATGCATCCAGCTCCATTTTCATCCCTTGCCAACTGAATGTATTATCAATATTTTAGAGGCTCAAGGCCATTCGAGCCATTTTGCTTCTTTGGCCCATGGTTCAGCGTCGAAAGCGCTTTTGCTGGCGACAGACTCATCTTTTTTAGAAATACAAAAGATTCTGTTAAAGCTTTTGTCCAAACCCTTTTTTTATCCTGATTTAGCCGATGAGCTGGAGAGGATTGAACTGCTCTTGGAACCGATTAAAGAAGAAAGTCCAGTAGCCTATCATCGAAGGGTCGATATGCTTTTTGCGACGCTTTTGATGTGGGCTCGGGATCAAATCCTTCTTTCCGTTGGAGGAGGAATTTCATTTTTCCCGGAAGAGGCAAAAGTTTCTCCCCCTCCATCATTACCTACTTTTGAACAAGTTGTACAAGAGGCAAGAGCGGCCTTTCAACGCAACATGAAACTGTCTGTTTGCTTGCAGCAATGTTTTATGCACGATAGCTAAGAATGTTCTTTCGTGATAAGAATAAATTAGTTTCATCTGTGGTCCGCAAATAGGATCAATGCTGAACGCGGTTTTTTTGTAAAAATTGAAATAAGTTGATCTTTATGAAAGTTTTAGTGACTGGAGCGAATGGGTATATAGGCACTCGGCTTGTGCCGATGCTTGTTGACAATGGCCATGAGGTTTGTGTGCTTGTCCGTGGGCGCCAAAGGTTGGACTTGCCGGATGAGATCTTGAAAAAGCTTCAAATCATTGAAGCTGACTTGCTTGAGAAAGAAAGTTTAGAAAAAATTTCTGATGAGATCGACGCGGCCTACTATCTTGTTCATTCAATGACGACGTCATCCGGCGCGTTTGCACCTTTAGAAGAGAAGTGCGCGAGAAATTTCAGCGAGAGGATGGAAAAAACCAAAGCGAGACAGATCATTTATCTAAGCGGTTTGGCAAATGAAGAAAATTTATCAAAGCATCTTTCCTCGAGAAGGCAGGTTGAAGTCATATTACGACAAGGAAAAGTGCCGGTCACAACTCTTATGGCAGGTATTATCATCGGATCCGGGAGCGCATCATTTGAGATCATTCGGGATTTGGTAGAAAAATTGCCAGTGATGATCACGCCGAGATGGGTGCGCAATCTTGTCCAGCCGATAGCAATTTCCGATGTTTTGGGATATTTGATCGATGTGCTAGGCCATCAAAAATGTTTAGGAAAGAGATTTGAAATCGGGGGGCCCGATGTATTGAGCTATAAAGAAGTGCTCCTTCAATTTGCCCGAATACGGGGTTTGAAAAGGTGGCTTGTGAGCTTACCTGTATTGACGCCTAAACTCTCTTCTTATTGGCTATATTTTATGACATCGGCTAATTATTATTTAGCATCCTCTCTCGTTGAAAGCTTGAAAAACAATGCTATTTGCAAAGAACACGAAATTGAAAAGATATTTCCAAAAAAGCTTCTTTCATTTGAACAGGCAGTAAAAAGGGCTTTTGAAAAAATCGAACGGGACGATATTTCATCGAGCTGGAAAGACGCTTTGGGCGATTCATCTTTGCAATCTGATTTTTCTATTTACACACACCCTCCTCGCTTCGGAGTTTTTTTCGATAGACAGGTAGTCAATTTTTCTTCGTCGCCCGACCAAGTTTTAGAGACCATTTGGTCTCTTGGAGGGGAAAATGGATGGCTCTATATGAACTGGTGCTGGGTGTTACGAGGCGCAATTGATCGGCTCCTCGGAGGCGTTGGACTAAGGAGAGGACGTACTCATGAGAAAAAATTGAAAGAAGGAGACTCTTTGGACTTTTGGCGCGTGTTATTGGCTGACAAGGCGAACAAACGTCTTTTATTGTATGCAGAAATGAAAATGCCAGGAGAAGCTTGGTTGGAATTTCAAATAAAAGGACAGGCACTATACCAGACGGCTACATTTAGACCTCGTGGAATCTGGGGAAGGATTTATTGGTATGCCCTTTGGCCTTTTCATGAACTGATCTTTCGTGGTATGGCTCGCTCTATTGTTAATAAAATTATTGAAAGTAAACGGGATAGCGAGTAAAGTGCTTCCCATTTTAAGGGAGGAAAAAATGGCTATTGCAATGGAGTGTGTATGTTTTCGCCATGTTGATGTACATCCAGAAAAAATTTTTGATGAGTGCAAAATCTGTTGGGAGCCTTTAGGTTTAAAGGCTGTTGCCCACCATCAGGATGAAGGGTTGCATATTTTTCATAAAAGTTGTCTTTTTCTTTGGCTCAGGCGCAAAGAGTCTTGCCCTGATTGTTTCCGTCCCACCATTACATCCCCTCCATTTTCCTATTATCACCTTTTTCCAAACTTTCGGATTTCGTATCCAAACACGGAAGCGCATCAATGGACTGTTGCAAAAAAAGTCACTGAGGTTTACTCCTTTTTTTTAACAAAGCTGGCGCACCGAGGTCCAATTCATCAAAGGTTGCTCCAGTTAGGAGTTCATCTAGAGGAATTTTTAAAAGGGGAAATAGGAGTTTCTTCAAAACAAATGGAAATTTTTTCCCGGTGTTTAATCAATGAAATTAAAAATCATTTGGAAAATCGTGAAAAACGAAATAATATCTATCTGAACTATGGTCCCCGCTCTAGCGGGCTTTTATTTGTAGTTTTTCAAAGGGCGGGAATTGATTGGGGGCGTTATACTTGTTATTTGCCGCGGCATACAAAAATTTCGCTCAGAGCTTCTGAGGAGAGAATTGAGTTGAAGGCCAATTTTAATTGTTTTGTCGATAATGAACAAATGGTCGAGGTGGAATTGCATGACTAAATTATATAAGCGCGCATTATTTATTTTTCGAAGGGATCTTCGTTTAGAAGATAATCTGGGCCTTTTATTTGCCCTCAAAGAAGCTCATGAAGTGATTGCAGTTTTTATCTTTACCCCTGAGCAAGTTGAGAAAAATCCTTACTAGAGTGATTCTTGTTTGCAATTTATGTTAGAGTCTTTGGAAGATCTGCAACAGCAGCTTGAAAACAAAGGGGGGCGGCGCTATTTTTTTGAAGGCAAGGTAGAAGAGACGGTGAAAAGGCTGCTTGAGAGCTTGTCTATCGACTTGGTTGTTTTCAATCGAGACTACACGCCTTATAGCGTAAAAAGAGATGAAGCAATAGAAAAGCTATGTCAAAAAAATAAAGTCGCTTTCCGTTCTTTTGACGATGCGCTTTTACATGCGCCATCCGATGTGCTCAAAGCAGACGGAAAGCCGTATTCAGTGTTTACTCCTTATTATCGAGCAGCTTTAGAGCTGCCTGTTTTAGCTCCGCAGCCTTACTCTGCGGGGAAGTATTTTACCCATTCTATTGCCTTTGCAAAAAAAGAGTCTTATCTTCATCACGTTCTTCCTCAAAGACGCGAGCAGGCCAAAGGGGGGCGAAAGGCTGCGTTAGACCTTTTGAAACAAGACGTTTCCCATTATGAAACCGTTCGAGATTTTCCTGCCCTTGATCGGACAACACATCTTTCAGCTCACTTAAAATTTACAACGTGTTCCATTAGAGAGGTATATCGAAAGTGGCGTCATGAGACTGGGCTCATCCGCTCTTTATATTGGCGAGACTTCTTTACTTCGATCGCCTATTTTTCGCCTCGCGTATTTGGAGAGACTTTTCGACCAGCATATAACGATTTGCCTTGGAGTTATGACCGCAGCCAGTTTCGTCTTTGGTGTGAAGGGAAAACTGGTTTTCCTATTGTCGATGCGGGGATGAGGCAATTAAATCAGACGGGCTTTATGCATAATCGCGTTCGTATGATCGCAGCTTCATTTTTAGTGAAAGATCTCCGCATCGATTGGAGATGGGGAGAAAAATATTTTGCTGAGCGGCTGATTGATTATGATCCTGCTGTGAATAATGGCAACTGGCAATGGATTGCGAGTACTGGCTGCGACTCCCAGCCTTATTTTCGTATATTCAACCCATGGGCCCAGCAAAAGAAGTTCGACCCCGATTGCGAGTATATTTCTCTTTGGATTCCAGAGCTGTCTGGATTGCCGCCAGAGATGGTTCATTCGTGGCATACACAAGAAAAAAAGGGGAGTAGCCTTTATCCTTCACCCATGGTAGATCATGCCGCAGAGTCGAAAAAGACTCTTCAGATATATAGAGCTTCTAGTTAGAAGGCTCCAAAGATGTTAATTTTGACAGCAAGCTTCTTGAATGACCAAAATCCACGGATAGATTCCTAATGTGATGAAGTTAATTCCGTGGTGTTTAAGAGTTGTTTGCAGGGCATTAAAATGAAGATCAATTTTCTCTTTTTCCTTTTCAGTTAAATTTTGTGTGCATTTGAAGATTGCCGAAACAACTGAGTCGATTAATGCAATAATGCCTACAAAAGTAGAAATAACTAGGGGCCCTGCTACAGGGATGAGCATGGGCAGGAATGTATCTTCATAAAACGAATTCATACTTTTTGTTACGTTGATAAAGGTCATTTCTGGTCTCCTAGGGTTTGTTAAGCGAGAGACGATATCCCAATAATGAAATTTTAGACAAGGTTTTTTAAGACTATGATTGGGCAGCAATCCAGAAAACACCTAGAGTTAGAGTCGCCTTTACGGCAATGAGGATCATCATCAAGTGAAAATGTCTGTCCATGAACATTTTGACTTTTTCTCCCCAAAAGGCCATGGCTGCGCCGACAATCATAAAACGGAGCAGACGGGCGGCCGCAAGACAGCAGATAAAAGAAAGCAGAGGTAAATGAAAGACGCCGGCTGTAAGGCTAACAGCTTTTAGGGGAAAGGGAAGAAGGGCTCCTAAAAAAACCGCCCAGCTCTCATATTGCTGAAAGTGCGTGCCAATTTGGTTGAAGAGGGAAAGGGAGATCAAGTTGGGTACGATATAAGGACCTATCCACTGCCAAAGGAAATGGCCTAAAAAATACCCTAGGCAGGCGCTAAAGAGAGATGCAATTGCCGCAATGAGTACGTAGTAAAAAATTTTCTGTCTATTTTGCAGGCAAAAAAACATGAGCACTGCATCTAAGGGGATAAATAAAAAAATTTCTAAATAGAAAAGAAGCCCGATCCAAATCGAAGCTCGCTTTGAATTGGCTTTTTCTGTGGCCCAGTGATATAATTTGGCAGTTTTATCTTTCATTGTTTATAGTGTAACATAATCTCTTAGCTCTAGTGAACTTTTTTATCCTTCAAAAATATGTTTAATAACAGCTCGCGTTTAGTTCTGTTCCTAGCTCCCATGGAGGGGGTAGGAGATCGGTGTTTTCGCCGGGCAATGGCATCCGTGGGCGGATTTGATCAGGCTTGTACTGAATTTTTGCGGGTGCCTGCCAACGCTCATATTCCAAGCTTGAGCAAACATTATGAGGCCGATGAAACCCGCCCTATCCCGCAGGCGGTTCAAATCATGGGTTCAGAGCCTTCTCTCATGGCGCAAATGGCCCGGGCCCTAGAAAACCGCGGCGCTCCGCGGATTGATTTAAACTGCGGCTGTCCTTCTAATACAGTCACGGGGAAAGGAGCGGGATCGAGTTTATTGAAAACTCCTGAGCTACTCCATGAAATTGCTCGTTCTATGGTGAGAGCTGTCTCGATCCCTGTTTCCCTTAAAATGCGCTCCGGCTTTTCCGATACGTCTCTTTTTCGGGAGAATTTACTGGCAGCCCAAGAAAGCGGCATTGCATTTTTAACGCTGCATCCGCGCACAAAAGAAGATGGCTACGGCCCTCCTGCCAAATGGGAGCTGATTGCTGAGGCGAAATCGATGCTGTCTATTCCTGTTGTCGGCAATGGAGATATTTTGACGGCTGAAGATGCCTATCGGATGTTAGAGGAAACAAAGTGCGATGGGCTCATGGTGGGAAGGGGCGCTATCATCAATCCTTGGATTTTTCATGAGATTAGACGCGAGCCTGGGAGAAAAACTCTCGATTCCCTTGAAGGGTTCTATCAGACGTTTATACAGGACTTCCCGGAAGAAATTCCCATGAAGACGAGGATCAATAAGTTAAAACAGATCGCTAGTTTTCAATTTCGAAAAAACAAAGCTCTGCTTGCCCTTCGTTCTTCCATTTTAACGGCAAGCTACTCTTCTGCCTCGGATTTTTTAGACAAGGTGCTGCCTCATTTGAGGGCGCATTATTTCGCAGAGTCTCCATAGAGAAGTTTTTGGGGTAGATCTTGGAACGTCACCTCCCCATTTTCTTCAAATGTCAATATCCAAAACCGATCATACACATCGCGAGGCCATTTTTTAGGAGCTTTCTTGGCTCCTAACTGCGTTGCTAGCAGAGGCAGCTCTCCATGGCTCCAGCAGACTAGGACCATTTTCCCTTCATATTCTTCTGTTTCCTGAATTTCTTTAACAAGCTGTTCAGTTTCTTTTCGATTATAGTGATTCTGCAGAGGAATATTGAGTTCATCGGCGAGAGAAATTACAGTTTGCGCCCAGCGGACTGCGGGAGCTTTATTTCCTGATTTCATCACATAAATGGCCGCGGGAGGTCCGTAGTGAAGCAGGGCAGGAGATCCCAAAAATGTGGGGACCAAAGCCGCTGCCCGCTGTCTGCCTTTTAAGGACAAATAAGTTCCTGGAGATGTTTTTTCTCCATGCCGAATCAAAATGACTTGCGATGGCATGGCCCAAACACAAGTGGCGGAAAAAAGTGCGACGAAAAAGCTAAAAATATATTTCATGATCTTTACTTGATTTTTTTTCGCATTATATCAAAAAGAATCATTCTAAGGAAACCTTGAAGCTTTTTTTTCTGTCATTATTGACTTAAGAATCGACTATTGGATGCGATCAAAGCGTAATCTTGTCTTGAGAGGCTCCCATTCCTAAGGTGGCTGCACCGATCATTGCTCCGGTGATAGCAATTCTTATAGCTAGCATTTGAATGAAGGAACCTGGAGTTCCAGCAAGGAACAAAATAATAGCGCAAGGAAGAGTAATTGTTTTGCTCGCAATGAAAACGCCTATGAGAGCTCTAGCCAAGAGAAAGAAAGGAACTGTTCCGATTTTTTTAATAAGCTCTAGTCGCAAGCAAAGGTTTCTTTATATTCAAAAGAAATGAGACGGGAAGATTCAAAGGTTTTAAAGTGTGCTATAAAAAGAGCTCCTTTTTTGCCTAGGAATTTAATGTATTCTTAAAATATCGACAATCTTTTTTTACTCAGCTGTATGCGAGACGAAATTTTGCTTGTTAGCGGAGTTTTCCTGACCAGTTGAGTTTTGATCTCAAAGTAGAAAAGTATTCGTGTCGGTGAAGGTTAACGAGTTTAAATGTTTGTTCTGAAGGTTTAATAGAGAACGTCTCATTTTTTTTGATTTGCACGGCCTCGAGGCCATCGGCTCTGACGTCAATTGGGTCGTAATTGCTAAGGTATTGGATGGTGATTGTGTGGTTTGATGTGAGAACAATAGGACGGTTTGAGATTGTGTGAGGACAAATGGGGGTGATCACAAGAGCTTCCAGGGTGGGGCTGAGGATTGGTCCTCCGGCAGCGAGAGAATAAGCTGTAGAGCCGTTAGGGGTTGCAACGATGATGCCATCGGCCACGAACGTGTTGACGTAGACCCCGTCGACATGGATAGCGAGTTCAATGAGGCTGTAGTTTTTAGCGCGATGGATCACGATGTCGTTGACTGCTTGGAGTTTTTGGTTATTGGGACCGTGGCCTTCAAGGATAAGGCGGTGGTCTACTGTGTAAGAGCCGTTAAGAAGGTCTGAAAGACTTGGATAGAGGTCGGCTACAGGAATGTCTGCCATGAAGCCTAGATGGCCTAAATTGATCCCTAAAATAGGAGCTTTAAGGTGCCCGTAGCGATTAGAGAGACGAAGAATAGTCCCGTCTCCTCCCATGGAGATGAGGAATTCGATCTCATGCGGATTGATTGAAGAGAGGGCTTTAGCTCCAATGAGATCTGCTTTTTCATCTTCTGCAACAACGATGACGCCATGGTCTTGTAAAAAAGCGCAAATGTGACTGGCTAGCTCAAAGGAGGGCTTTTTCTGTTCGTTCGGAAATAGGGCGATTATCATAATATTCCTGGGCGATGCGCTTTGCAATCGATTCAGCATCTAACCCTAATTCTTGCACAAGTGACTGATTACTTCCAAACTGAACCCAAATATCGGGGATGCCGAAGTTCAACATATGAATATGCCTTAATTTTTTTTTAATAAGGAAGTCATTGATGATCATTCCCATTCCACCTTGCAAAGAGTGCTCTTCAATGGTCGCGGCCAAAGAATAATAAGGGAAAAGTTGTAGGAGCAAATCGGCGTCCAAAGGCTTGATGAAGACCGGATCAAGGACTGCGGCCTCGATTCCCATCCCGAGCAGGATCTCGCGGACTTGAAAAGCTGTAGAGCAGGTATGGCCGAGGGCGATCAGTAAAACATCGCGGCCTTCTTTGAGAAGTTCTGCGGATCCTGGACTTCGGAAAGCTAGGGGATCTTTCGATTCTTCTGTTTCGAGGTTGGGATACCGGATTGCAGCGGGCTTGCCCCAAGAGTGGCTGCTTTGTAAAAGCTCTTTCAGCACCTGTCCATTGCGAGGCTGCGCAATGATCATATTAGGCATCGCATTGAGAAAGCTAATATCATAAATCCCGTGATGGGTGCTGCCGTCGGGCCCTGAGAGAAACGACCGGTCCAAGCCGAAAACCACGGGGATCTCTTGCATGCATACATCTTGAAAAAGATTATCCAAAGCGCGTTGAAAAAATGTTGCATAGATACAGGCGAATACTTTCATCGCTCTGCTGTAGCCAATCCCTCCGGCATAGGTCACCGCATGTCCCTCAGCGATGCCGACATCAAGGCATCGATCCGGATAAGTTTGCATGAATTCATCCAGACAAGATCCTGCAGGCATGGCTGGAGTGATGCAGACAATGGAGGGGTCATTTTTGGCCATTTCGAGAAGATGGCGTCCAAAAATTTTGGGGAATGAAGGTTTTGGATTGATTGACGGGATAAATTTTCCACTGCATAGATCAAAAGGCTTTACGCCGTGATAAGGCGTGGGGTTTGCAATCGCCATTGGCATCCCTTTGCCTTTGATGGTCATGACATGAAGTAAAACAGGACGGGGAGATGTTTTTAATGCCTCTAATGTCTCGACGAGCTGTTTTATGTTGTGTCCATCGACAGGTCCCACATAAGAGAGGCCGAACTCTTCAAAAAAAGTAGCAGGGCTCACAAGATTTTTTAGAGATTCTGTCATTTTCTGGCTGAGCTTTCCCCATTTGGGTCCTAAAATTTTTTGGATTTCTCCGTATACTCGGTTCGAGGTGGGGTTGCTAAGCAACCGGCTTAAAATGTGTTTGATATTGCCCACATTTTGAGAAATTGACATCGCATTGTCGTTTAAAATCGCAATGAATTGCCTCAGATCTTTAGGAACGTTGTTCAGCGCCTCTAAGGTCAGGCCGCATGTTAAAGAGGCATCTCCTAAAATGGGCAGAACATGATGCCTTTTTTTTTGAAGGTCTCTTGATTTTGCAACTCCTAATGCAAGAGAAAAGGCCGTTCCTGCATGGCCGGAAAAAAAATGGTCGTGCTCTGATTCTTTTGGATGGGCAAATCCGCAGAGCCCCTTATACTGTCGCAATTTAGGAAACAAAGAGTTGCGTCCTGTCAAGAGTTTATGGGGATAGGTTTGATGGCTGACGTCGAAAATAAACCGGTCTTTAGGAGAGTCAAATGTTTTATGTAAAGCGATCGTGAGCTCTACAATACCTAAATTCGATGAAAGATGTCCGCCGTGGACAGATAAGACCTCCAAAATCCGTTGTCGGATCTCTTCTGCCAGCTCATCGAGTTCAGGATAGGAGAGCCCCTTGATATCTTGAGGCCTAGCGATGCGGGATAGGTGAGTTGTCAAAATGGGAGCTCGTCCATGGTGTGGGAAGTGGATACAGGTTTTGTCTGGGCCACTGGAGTGCGGTAAGGGGCTGCGGCTGGTTGAGGCGCTACGCCTTGTCCATATGGCTCGACTTTGGGTTTTTGATTGGCATCGAGAGCAATTTCTCCATTTCTTCCTTTAATGAGCATGTCGATTTTTTGCTCCGCTTGGTTCAGTTTTCCTGTGCATGTCCGGATTAGCTTTTCAGCTTCTTCAAACAGAGTGAGAGATTCCTCCAGGGGAGTTTTCCCCTCGTTCATAAGGAGGAGGATTTGTTCAAGCCGTTCAAAGGCCTTTTCAAAGGAAGTTGTTTCATGCGTCATGGAGTAATACCTCGTTTGCTGTAGCCGCCACATGCCCATCGTGGAAACGGACCCGGAAAGGGGTATGCGGGGATAGATCTTTCGCTGAGAGGATAACTGAATCCCCTTTTTCAGAAAAGATCATGGCGTAGCCTTTTTGTAAGAGATTATTTGGACTCAGACAGCGTAAATGCTCGCTCGAACGAAGCAGCCTTTCTCTTTTTTGCCCCACTGTCTGCATCATGCATCGGGCCAATGATTCTTGCCAAACCATAGGATCGAAACGTTCTTTTTTTAACGACAGCTGATGTTCTAGACTCGACGTGATTTGCTCTCGTAAATTTTCCATTTTTTCCTTCATTCGAACAATGCGGCTCGAAGGTTTTAATAATTCGAGTTGTTTGGCAAATGATTCAAGTTTTGCTTTATATCGTTCTATTTTCTGCTGAACGGCTTGATCTACATCAATCCGCATGTTATCGACTTGCTGAATAGGCTGGGCTAACAGTTTATAAGGCGAAGAGAAAAGTGCATGGCTTTGCAGCGCGCGCAATTTTTCCTTATATTGCGTCACAAGATGTCCCATACGCTGAAAGCAGTTCGTTTGCACATGGGTCAAGTAGGTTAACAAGCTCGCTTTATCTTTAATCACAATTTCGGCTGCTGCAGAAGGAGTTGGGGCCCTAACGTCGGCTACCCAATCAGCAATTGTGAAATCAGTTTCATGTCCAACTGCTGAAATAATCGGAATCCTTGACTCAACAATCGCTTTCGCCACAATCTCTTCATTAAAAGCCCATAGATCTTCAATGCTTCCTCCGCCTCTTCCCACAATGAGCACGTCTGCTATATCGTATCGGTTGCACTCCGCGATCGCTTTCGCAATCTCTTCTGCAGCCCCGTCCCCTTGTACTTTGACCGGATTGAGCACCACATGAAACCCCGAAAACCTTCTTGTCATATTATGCAATATATCTTGAATAACAGCCCCTGTTGGACTCGTGATCACCCCAATCCTCTTCGGCAGCTGAGGCAATTTCTTCTTCCTCCCCGCGTAAGAGCCCCCCAACTTCTGCAGTTATACTATCCGCATATGCCGCATCATCAAAAGCTCCCCCACACCTAAAAACTGCAGCTCTCTGATAACCATCAGATAAGAGCCTCTAGGCGCATATAGACTCAAGGCTCCCTTTGCAATGACCTGATCCCCCTCTTTCGGCATCCGGCTCAATTGCGCCGCGCTCCCTTTAAACAAAACCGCCGATACCTGTGATCCCCCGTCTTTCAAATTAAAATACAAATGCCCCGACGTCTGCAGCTTAAAATTGCTAATCTCCCCCTGCACGCATAGCCCACGAAAAGGAGGCTCCAACACAGCCTTAATCGCCGCCGTTAGTTCCGTCACCGTAAAAATTTTCACTTGTTCCATTCGAAAGCCCGCCTTTGATCGGGGCTCCGCCCCAAACCCCGCCAAAGGACTAGCGGACAAAGGGCGCGCTGATGGGATTTCAAAAAGACAGACGCAGGGGGAGGTGGCAAATTAACAAA
>DAINNB010000022.1:0-16625 GCA_036736085.1 Chlamydiales bacterium | reverse complement strand
CCCCCTAACCCGTCGTTGTGTCTCACAATCATTTTTTATACCTATTTGCTTATTTTATATAATGTTTTTTTCTCTCCGATTCGTGGGGCGTCGCCCCGCACCCCACCAAAGGACTTCGTCCTTTGGAAACCTAGTTGCTTTGAAATATCTTTTGATTTTTTAAGATAATTGTTTGATTTGGCCGTTTGAGTGGCCGATTAGGATTGTTTTGGCTAGGTGAAAAAAGAAGCCAGTTTCTAATACTCCTGGAATTTGGATGAGCTCGCTGTGAAGTTGCTCTGGGTTTTGGAGAGGATGGCTGAACGTGAGATCGAAGATGAGGTGGCCGTTATCTGTCACGAAAAGATTTTCTGTTTGTTGAGGCAATCGGAAAGTGGGACGGATTTCGCTAAAGAGGCCTAATCTCCAAGAACCTTTGTATCCGAGGGCTTCGATGTGGCGGCGGGTTGCCGCAGCTCCATAACTGAGGATTTCTATGGGGAGCTTTGTTTTTCCTAGGTGAGAGACTAGTTTGCTTTCGTCGGCGAGCACAACCATGGAACGGCTGGCGGATGCTAAAATTTTCTCTCGAAGCAGGGCGCCTCCAGCTCCTTTGATGAGCCGTTTTTGAGGATCGATCTCATCGGCGCCATCGACAGTGATATCGACGTGAGGCGCTTCATTTAGGTCCATGACAGGAACGCCTCCTGCTCGAGCCAATTCTGCAGAATGCTCTGAACTAGCAACTGCTTGAATAGACAATTTTTCTGTTTTCACCCGATGAATCAAACTATGAATAAAACATTCAGCTGTCGACCCCGTGCCAAGCCCGACGATCATGCCGGACTGAATTAATTGAGCCGCTTTTTGTCCTAATTCTTTTTTTATTTCTAATGCATCCATACCTTCCTCCGCTTATCTTTTCAGCATAGTTTTTTCTAGCTATTTAAATGAAATTCTTTTAGCATCTGATCTTGGTCCATAGAGGAGTGAAGATGATCGACGAGATAAAAAGGAAGTGCGCACCTGAAAGTGAAACAGTCAAAAGAGCCAGAAGAAAGTTAAAGGAAGTTTTAAAAAAACAAGATGAGCAGATTACCCCGGAAGCGCTAGAAGCTACTGTAGCCAAAATCCACAAGTGGATTGCAGATCACAATGACAAAAGGATCTTAATCAAAGGAAAACCCATCCAACTATTTACTGGAAATAAGTTCGTTGCCAAAACAAGCAAAAAAGTTGAAGAGCAGGCCTTAATGCTAAAAAACACTTGGTTTTTAGCACCAAACACTCCGTCCATTTCACAAAATCTATATTCAGAAACACCTTCTAAGTAAACCTTCTTAAAGAAAGTCTTCGCTTGAAGAACGAAGACTTTCTCTTATTTATACAAATTTTGAGCTACTTTCGGTATATAGTACTTCCAGTTGAAAGGCACCCAAAAGGACCACATTGAAAGCCTTTTAAATCGAATAAAAAGTTCGGGTCAATATTGAATTAATATTAACCCGAACTTTTTATTCGATTTAAAAGGCTTTGAATGCGGTCATTTTGGACGCGATTGAGGAGTAGCGGACATAACTTTAATCAAGGATCCGATGAGGGAAAGAAAAAACAAAACCTTCTGATTTGATTTTATGGTTGGATACTCTTTTATTTCCTCCATGTATACTTGTAAGAGCTGGATCCCAGTCAAGAGATGGCAAATGATGATACTGAGCCGCTTGATCATACAGCTCTTTGCGGGTAGGATGCTCATCATCAACCACGTTATAAATCCCTTCGAGGCGATAACGAAGAATATGATCCATAGCAGCCGCAACATCTTCTTTGCGTACCATGTTCGTGTATTGATCTCCACAGCCCGGCAGTTTATGGCCTTCCATGTGTTTGATGCGCTTGGAAATTTCTCTTCCAGGACCGTAAATCTCAGCAAGACGTAAAATACATACATGCCAGTGACACTCGGATAAAGAAAGATACGTTTTTTCCGATTGGATAAGAATTTTTGCTTGCTCGGAAGGATTAATCAAAGATGCCGTTTCGTCTACCCAAAGTCCACGATGATCCCCGTAAACCGAAGTACTGCTCGTGTAAATTAAGCGCCGTGGTAGATCCATCTCTAAAGCAAGAGCCCGAATTTGCTGAGAAGTATGCAAATAGGCGTTTTCATATTGATCCGCGCTATCGGCTGCTATCGTTACAACAAGAACATCATTAGCCGCGATGAGGGAAGCCAGCCCCTCTTCATCATCTCCCTTAAGGATCAATGTTTTTTGAGCTACTTTTGACAAGTCTGCCAAACGCTCTGGATGCCTAGTTGTCGCCGTTACGTGATGTCCCAGCTGACTCCAAAGGGCCGCAGCCTCCATTCCAACATACCCGCAGCCAATGATCGCAATATTGACGTTCATTTATCCCCCAAAAAGACCTAATTTCACAAAATTCTCCCGCAACGCCGCATTTTCCGATTTGTCCAATGCGCCATTTTTAGCAAGCCAGCTCACATAATCTTTAGGGACCTCGGAAAGAGGCTTTCCAGCATATTTACCAAACGGCATCCTCGTGATATCAGTAGACTGGCTCATTAAACGTAAAATTTCTTCCCAGCTCAAATCGTCGATCAGCCTGGTGGAAACTTGATAAAGTACGTACACATCGTCTAAGGCTCTGTGGGCCTGGTTCGCCTCGATCCCAAAAAGCTCTCTTAAAAACTGCAGCGAATGGCGCGGCAGGTCCGGGCGATACTTGCGAGACCATTTTAAGGTGTCAAAATAGAGCCATTTCGGCATAGGACATCCAAACCGATTGTATTCGTTTTCCAAAAAAAGCTTATCAAATTGGTCATTATTATGCGCCACTAAGACCACATCTCCTTCGCAAAAAGCTGAAAAAGCAGGCCCTACCTCGCTGAACAACGGCGCCCCTTTAACCATTTCATCAGTAATCCCGGAGATCGCCGTGGATTCTGGAGGGATCGGGCCCTCGGGATACACGAAAGAACAAAACGTCCGATCTCTTTCTACATCATAGGCTGCAATCTCAATAATCCGATCTTTAGCAGGTCTAACGCCTGTCGTTTCTGTGTCATAATAGATAGGTCGCGGAGCCATAATCACCCAATGTAAAACACTTTATGAAACAGAATTTTTCTATTTAAAGCAATCCACTTTTTCTTCGTAGAGCAAGCCTGGCAAAACAAAAATTTTTCAATTAAAGACTCAAATGACAAAGCCATTTCCTTTTTCTCCCCATTTGGGTATTCTGAAAACAGTGATTTTTACAAACTGAGGTCGTTTTATGAAAAAATGTGTATTTTTCCTCCTTCCCCTCTTAACCTTGACCGGTTGTTTTCAGATCTATGATGAAGACGACGACCTAAGAACGATCCCTGTAACGAACAATCCTCATGTGGTGCCAAGCCACGGCTCCGGCATGCCTGGTATGGGGTGAGCCTCTTGCAAAATTATTACTTAACTGTTTATACGCCGGTTTAGACTAAAAGCATTTAAAGACATGAAAGATAAAGCAAATACCCCTTATCACTTTTTCTCTTCCAACCGAAATGCCCTCATTGAAGAGTTAGGAAAAGAAAAACTGCTGCAGCACTTGCAGCAGATGCTCCTCATCAGAAACTTTGAAATTCGGGGAGAGGCTGCTTATCAGCAAGGCAAAGTAGGAGGATTTTACCATTCCTACATGGGGCAAGAGGCTATTCAAGTAGGCTGCGTGGCTGCAGCCGGCTCCGACAACTGGTTTACAACGACCTATCGCTGCCACGCCCTAGCCCTTCTTCTGCATGCTACGCCAAACGAAATCATGGCAGAACTCTACGGGAAAGCAACGGGAAATGCAGGGGGAAAAGGGGGATCGATGCACATCTACGCCGATCACCTGCTCGGGGGCCTAGCCATCGTCGGAGGTCATGTGCCGATTGCGACCGGGGCTGCATTCAGCATCAAATATCTCAAGAAAAAAGGGTGGGCCTCTTTTTGTTTTCTAGGGGATGGGGCCGTCGTTCAAGGCGCCGTTCACGAATCATTGAACATGGCGGCCTTATGGAACCTTCCATGCCTTTACGTCATTGAAAATAATCAATGGGGCATGGGGACCTCCGTGCAAAGGGCCGTTGCCGTCCAGCCGATCGCAGAAAATTACGCGCAAAGCTATGGCATAAAGTCCTATACTCTAGACGGCATGGATTTTTTCAATTGCTACGCAGGGTTCAAACATGCCTATCAAGAAGTGCTCAGCACATCGAGGCCTGTGATCATTGAAGCCGTAACCCAGAGGTTCCGCGGCCATTCGATTTCAGATCCGGCCCTTTATCGTTCGAAAGAAGAGCTGCACAAAACCATGGAATACGACCCGATCCTTTTAATGAAAGAGGCGCTTATCCAACATGGCATGCTCAATGAATCCACCTTTAAAGAACTAGATACGGCGCAAAAAGAGATCGTGATCGCCGCGATGAAATTTGCAGAGGAAAGTCCTTGGCCCAATCCAATGACATTAGAAGAGGGAGTTTTTGCTCCAGAGGAAGGAAATGGGAACACAAATCGTTGAAATTCGAGAAGCCCTCAGGCAAGCCATCGATGAGGAAATGACCCGAGACCCCACTGTCTTCATCCTTGGCGAAGAAGTTGCAGAATATAACGGCGCCTACAAGGTCACAAAAGGAATGCTCGATAAATGGGGCCCCGAGCGCGTTATCGACACGCCTATTGCCGAAAACGGTTTCGCGGGTATTGCTATCGGCGCCGCCCAAACCGGTCTTCGCCCCATCGTAGAGTTCATGAGCTGGAACTTTTCATTTGTCGCAGCAGATCAGCTTATCTCGAATGCCTGCAAGGCCTACTACATGTCCAACGGCCGCTTTAAAGTGCCGATCGTCTTCCGCGGTCCCAATGGCGCTGCAGCCCAAGTTTCATGCCAACACTCGCACTGCGTGGAAGCCATTTACGGCCACCTCCCCGGCTTCATCGTCATCGCTCCTCGCAACGCCTACGACGCCAACGGCCCTCTCAACGCCGCCATCCGCCCCCACAACCCCGTCATCTTCCTAGAAAACGAACTCGACTACGGCGACAAGATGGAGATCCCCACCGAAGAATATCTCGTCCCCATCGGCAAGGCAAAAGTCATCCGAGAAGGCAAGCATATGACCCTCATCTCTTATTCGCGCATGCTCAAGTTCTGCCGCGAAGCCGCAGACGAGCTCGCTAAACAAGGCGTCCAAGTCGAAATCATCGACCTCAGGACCATCAAACCTCTCGACATCGCCACCATCGCAGCTTCCGTGCGCAAAACGCACCGCTGCGCCATTGTCGAAGAAGGACACATTTTCGCCGGCATCTCCGCCGAAGTAGGATTCCAAATCATCGAACACTGCTTCGACGATCTCGACGCTCCCCTCGTGCGTGTCTGCCAAAGAGAAACCCCCATGCCGTACTCCAAAATCCTCGAAAAAGAAACCCTCCCCAACAAAGAAAGAATCCTCGCCGCTCTCAAAGAACTCCTTCCTGTCCGATAAATGTAAATTCCTCATGAATGGGGCTCTGCCCCATACCCCGCTAAAGGGCTGACGCCCTTTAGAATCCTTTTATTTTTTCTACGAATAGAATATAATTGTCGAAAGAGAATAGGAAGATAAAATGAAAAAAAACATAATGATCGTATTTTTTATTTTTACTTTTGTGAAAATAATTTTTTCCGATGAAATTAAGTATTCCCCTGTAAAACAAAAAACGGCCTACGTATCATACGGAGCTGGATTTCCGTTTCTTTCAGTTTCTTGTGGTTATAGATTTCAGACAGACTCATATGGGTGGGACTTTCCAATCGAGTTGTATAAATTCGACTCTTTTTTATACAACACTCAAGTAAAAGTAAGCGCTATCCTCCACTACTATCCCCAAGTAAGCGTTGGATCAAATTGGTATTTTGGAGGGGGCGTAGGACCCGGAATTCTTTTAAAAGAGCCATACAGTTATTTGGACGCCTTGTCTTTAGTTAATCCCTGCAAACGGTCCTATCTTGTCATCTCACCGACCCTAGTCATTGGCAAAAAATATCAAACAGAAGACAATAAAATCCGTTTTTTTGAAGCAAAAGTCACTCTTTACAAAGATCGCCCGACTGGGATGATCAACTGGGGGCTAGGCTTCTAATCCCTCATTTAATTTTACAAAAAAAATAGGAGTCGAGAGAACGAAGTCCTTTCGCGGGGTTTGGGGCAGAGCCCCGACTCTACAGGTCATACAACAAATTTTTCTCAGCCAGAGAAATATACTCCTCCCCGGCCACAATCAGATGATCTACGAGTTTAATGCCTAAAATTTCCCCTGATTTTCTTAAGATTTGGGTCATGTCGAGATCTTGCTGAGAGGGAAGAACATCTCCTGAAGGGTGGTTGTGAGCGATGACGATACTGTGGGCGCGGTGCTTGATGGCGAGATGAAAAATTTCGCGCGGGTGGATTAAAATTTGATTGAGGATACCTTTGGCGGCGATTTCTCGGTGGATGAAGCGCTTTCTGGCATCGAGGAGGACAACCATGAGGACTTCTACTTTTTCCTTTTTTAACTCAGGGCCGATAAGATCAAAGATTTTGCTGGCTTTGTCGAAGACGATCTTATCGATGGGGCCTATGGGGAGCCTAGAATGGAGGCTGAAGGCGGCTTTGAGTTGAACGGCTTTGGCAAAGCCGATGCCTTTCAGCGAAGAGAGCTCCTGCACACTCGCTTCTGAAAGGGCGTGAAGAGTTCCAAAGTGAGCCATAAGATGAGCGGCAAGCTGTAAAACAGAACAGTTTTTTGTTCCATTCCCGAGTAAAATGGCAAGAAGCTCAATAGTAGAGAGGGCTTCGGGGCCTATTTGAGCTAAACGCTCTCGAGGGCGGTCTTGAACTGGCAGCGATTTTAATTTCGAAAAGATCCGAGCGGAAAGGTTCTGTTCTTTTAGAGAGGGAAGCTCAGAGATCGAAAGGGGTGGCTCCTCTTCTGTAGGGAAAGGCTCTTCATGGAAGCGAAAAAGAGTAGATGAGCTTGAAGCGGCGTAATAGTAATCAGAAAACAATGTCGAGGTAAGTTCATCATCAATGACATCCAAAGAAGCTCGACAGGGGGGCAGGGTCACGAAAACACCTCAAAAAGAGCGACCTTCTTTTCTAAAATGCGAGGAATTTCCACTTCGAGCACTACATCATTGCCTTCATATTCGCATGAACTTACTTTACCCTCTCGCATGAGCTCGCTCACTAGGGCGTAATGGCTTTGGGGAATTCGTAATTTAACATGCTTTCTTAGTTTAGAAATTTCGCTGATCATCAATTCAAGCAGATGATCAAATCCCGTCTTTTGCAAAGCGGAAATCTCCACCGTTTTGGGATATTTAATCCTCATTCTCTCTGCCATAAGGCGGTTTTGACACTGATCAATCTTATTTAACACAGTGATCATCGGGACGTTTTCAGCGCCCAATTCTTTAACGACAGCCAAAGTCGATTCTGCTTGGGTTTCTGCAGCTGGACTGCTCACATCGACCAAATGGAGCAAAATATCGGCTTGCACCGCTTCTTCCAACGTGCTTTTAAAAGCGGCCACCAACAAGTGGGGAATTTTCCGAATAAAGCCGACCGTATCGATCAGCAAAATTTCTTGGCGGTTAGGAAGGACATATTTGCGCGTCGTCGTATCGAGTGTAGCAAATAATTTATCCTCTACAAGCACATCGGCGTCTGTCAAAGCGTGCATCAATGTCGATTTGCCAACGTTTGTATAACCGACGATAGCAAAGGTCGCTATTCCACTTCGCTTTCTCGCTTGCCTTTGCGTATCTCGGGCTTGTTTGACGGCTTTCAGCTCCACCTCCAAGCGGTCCAACCGGCGCCTGACGATCCTGCGGTCGATCTCGATCTGCTTCTCGCCTTCGCCCCTGACATAGCCGCCGCCGCCGCCGCTCGATCCGCCTGACCTTTGGCGGCTCAAGTGGGTCCACATCCTTCTTAAACGAGGCATCTGATAACGGAGGGTCGCAAGTTCTACTTGAATCCGCGCTTCGCGAGAATGGGCCCTTTGCGCAAAAACCCCCAAGATCAGCTCTGTTCTATCTACCGAGATCTTTTCAAAGATTTTCTCCAAATTCCTCTGCTGCTGAGGAGAAATCTCATCATCAAAAATCACGACGTCGATCTTTTTTTCGAGGACTAAGGCCGCGATTTCCTGCACCTTACCCTTCCCCACAAATGTCGAAGCATCGTAAGCTTTAATCGGGCACATGATTTTTTCTACGGTCTCTAAACCATAGGTTACGCATAAACTCTCCAGCTCACTCAACTGCTCTGCGCAAAGCTCTTTATCGCTTGTCTGTTTATAGGTACCTACCAATAACGTCTTTTTCTGTTCTGGAAGTAAATCAACTAGCCTTCCTTGTCCCGGTTCCACTGCTACACCTCGAATTCCATCGTCAATCCATCATATCCCGTCTGTACATCGGGGGGCAATTTTTGATTGATCTCTTCATGATCTAAAAAATGGGAAAGATGGGTCAATCTCGTCTTTTTAACTCCTGCTCTTCTCGCAAAAGCAACTGCTTCATCCAGCGATAAGTGCAAATGGGAAGGCTCTTCGCGAAGCGCGCTCAAAACTAAACAATTCACTCCCTTCAAAAATGAAAAGATCGTCTCGTCATAATCCCGAATATCTGTCACATACGCAAAATCGCCTATCCGATAGCCGCTCACTCCCATATCGCCTTGCCTATAATGAAAATATTTCACAGAAAGCCCTTCAAAAAGCGCCTCGCCCTCCGGCTCGTTGATCACCTGATAAGAAAACTGCGCCGTCAGGTTCTTCCCCTTCTTAAAAAAATAATGGTACCTTACAACCAGCTCATCATAACTCTCTTGAGAGAGCAAACAAGGAACAGCTCTTTCCTGCCGTGCAGAATAGACCCTCAAGTCGTCAATCCCTGCAATATGATCAAAATGCGTATGGGTCAAAAGCAGTCCGTCCACCCGATCAATCCCATGCATCAAGGCCTGCTGCCGAAAATCGGGCCCGACATCGATCAAAAAAGACTTCCCCCCCACTCGGATCCAGCCAGCCGAACGCAAGCGATTGTTATAGGGCAAAGAAGAACGGCACACCGCGCACTGGCACCCTATCAAAGGAACCCCCGCCGACGCACCTGTCCCCAAAAAGACAAACTGACCACCCATAAAAACCTCTTATGGGGACCTATGATACATCATTCGAATTTTTTAAATCTATAGATGGCGTTTGGAAAAAAAGATGAGACTTCGTCCCATACCCTACCAAAGGACTTCGTCCTTTGGAATCCTATGTTTTTTGGAAAAATATTTAGTTAGAGAGGGGGCGTTCAAGTGTAAGGTTCAAGTCTTCTAAATAGCCTCGAACTACTTTGCCTAGAAGCGTTTCCCCGTTTTTTAGAACTACACGCCTTTCTATTTCCGGGACCATCGAATCTTCGGGAAAAATAATACCCAAGTTGCGGATAACTAATTAAAAATAAATTCACATAAAGTTGCGTTTTTATATTGAAACATTCTAAAATCCCTCCTCAACAAAAAAAACAAGGATCCAAATATGTCATTTCCAAGCTCAAAACACCCACTTGTCCGTTCTTCCTCATCTGCAGACCTTCTTCCCATGATGAGCAATTTACTTTCTGCAACAGGAGAATCTGAAAAGGCTTTGCGAAAAGAAGTTTCAGCCTCTTCTCAAGCCCTTGCTACATTCATGGAACAAATGAAGGAACAATTCCAAGCGCTATCTAAACGAAATATTGAACTAGAAGGTAAAGTGATTGCAGCCCAATCAGGAGAAGAAAGAATACAGCAAATGCATCTCGCACAAATGCAAGCCATAGGAAGACTCACAGAAACAATCAATCAAACAGCTGCACAGATGAATGAAAGACTAAACGCCTTACAGACGACTACGACTACATTAGATAGCAGACTCACTAAACTCGAACTCCGATTTAACAGTCACAATCATTATTTGGGGTATCACGAAGGTCCTTTAAAATATCACGTGACAACTCACCCCAATCAGTAATAAATCCAAGTAAAATTTGGTATTTTTCAATAAAAAAAGCCCTAATGATCGATGCAGTTAGCTAAGTCAATCATTAGGGCTTTTTTATAGATAGAGATCAAAAGAGGCCAAGCCTTACTTTTCTTTTTTTACAGGCTTGACGAAGTCGGTCAAGAAGCAAAGTTCGCCTGTATGGTTGAAAAAGAGATAGGCCTCGCCATATTGAGCTAAAACGCGGCGGATCGTAGATTCAGTCTGAAGAAAAGGACAAGCATCCTGAATAAGCTCTACGGCCTCATAAACCTTCATCTGAAAACGATGGTCATCCGTTTTCAAAAGGTTGTTCTTTTCCTGGGCATCTTCATCAAGATTCGAAAGATATGATTGATTTCTGCTCATATATCCTCTCTTTATACTTCAATTATACCACATTTTATTTTAAATAGCAACATTTATTTTTATTGCAACTCCTTAAGAGAGAAGATGTTAAAAGACTTTATCATTAAAACTTTTTAAAGACTAAGCTTTTTCTATAATAAGGCGAGCTTCCTCCCCGTTTAGGTCCCAAAGAGCTCCCTCGCAGGGCCCTATCTGGAAGTCGACAGCCAAGACCTCGGATGCTATTGTATCTTTATAGAGGGCTAGAGACTCTTCCATACGGGGGGTCGTCTTGATGCAGATGCGGATCCGATCGGTCACTTCAAGGCCCATCTCCCGGCGCATCATATTGATCTTGTTCATAAGCTCTCGAGAAAGTCCTTCTAAAAGAAGGTCTTCGTTTAGAGCTAGATCAAGAGCTACGGTAAGCTCCCCTTCATTGCCTGCAGCCAACCCTTCTTTCACTTTTCGTTCGATCTGCACATCGCCAAGTTCCAGCTCGATCGGCAGATCACCGATAATGATCGAGACTTTGCCGCCATGAGCAAGAGTATTTATTTGATGGCGATCTAGATCTTGTATGATCTTTTGGGCCTGAGGCATAAGTTTGCCTATTTTTTTCCCAAGAACGGGGAAATTCGGCTTCGCTTGCCATTGGACGAATTTGCCCTCATCACTATGAAACTCGATCGTTTTCACATTAAGCTCATCAGCGATAAGCTGCTTTTGTTTTTCTAGAGAATGGAGCAAAGAGAGGTTTGAAGTAATGAGATGTGCTTTAGACAAAGGCTGACGAACTTTCATCTTATGCTCTTTTCTCAAACTGTGGCCGAGGCTCACTGCTGCTTGGGCCGCTTGCACATCTTGTTCTAAAGCAAGATCGCGAAACTCTGGTTGATAGACAGGATAATCGCAAAGATGGACCGATTCAGGGTTCGTTGAGAGCCGGAGCTGCTGATAGATCTCTTCTGTGATAAAAGGAATAAAAGGAGCTGCAATCTTCGTTAAATGAAGCAACGTTGTATACAGCGTAGCAAAAGCTTCTTTTCGATCTTGCGTATCCTCATCCGACCAAAAACGACTGCGGCAGCGACGGATATACCAGTTGGTCAATTGATCGACAAAGCCGACAAAAGGCTCAACGGCGCTATTTAAATCATATCGGTCCATAGCGGACTCAACATCCTGGATAAGCTTTTGCGTCAGAGAAAGGAGCCACTTGTCGATAAGGGCCGATGGCGCTTTTTCAAGGACAAAAGGTTTCCAGTGATAGATCTTTGCATACGTTGAAAGAAAGACAAACGAATTCCAAAGAGGAATCAGGACTTGTCTAAGCACATGCTCGACGCCGCGCTCTGAAAAGCGCAAATCATCTGCTTTAACAGCAGGACTATTGAGCATATAAAGCCTCACAGCGTCCGCGCCAAACCGATTAATGACCACTTCAGGATCGGGGTAGTTTTTCAGCCGTTTGGACATTTTATTGCCGTCTTCAGCCAAAATGATGCCGTTGACGATCACGTTCTTGAAAGCGGGCTTGCGGAAAAGAGCTGAAGAGAGGACCGTTAATGTATAAAACCAACCCCTAGTCTGATCCAAACCTTCTGCAATAAAGTCGGCCGGAAACGTCTGTTCAAACGTCTGTTTGTTTTCAAAAGGATAGTGGTTTTGCGCATAAGGCATCGATCCCGACTCAAACCAGCAATCAAACACTTCGGAAATGCGTCGATAGGTTTTTGAGCCGACCTTGATTTCTAAATGATCGATGAAATGACGATGTAAATCCGTTGCTTTCTCGCCCGTGAGCTTTTCTAATTCAGCTACGCTGCCAATAACAAGACAATCCCCGTCTTCAGAACGCCAAATCGGAATCGGCGTACCCCAATAACGATTGCGGCTGATCGCCCAATCTCTCGCATTTTCCAGCCACTTGCCAAAACGCCCTTCTTTAATGTGAGACGGCATCCAAGTGATTTGTTCGTTCGCTTCAAGAAGCCTATCCTTAATTTTTTCTACAGCGACAAACCAGGTGCTCACTGCCTTGTAGATAAGCGGCGTATCGGAGCGCCAGCAAAACGGATATCTATGGCGGATAGTTCCCTGATAAAAAATCGATCCCTGCTGTTTTAACGCGCGGATGATCTCTTTATCTGCATCTTTGACATATTGCCCTGCATAAGGAGGTACTTCAGAAGTAAACGCGCCATTGGCATCTACCGGACAAACAAGGTCGATCCCTTCTCGTTTGCAAACAAAAAAGTCCATCTCCCCAAAAGCCGGCGCAGCATGAACAATTCCCGTTCCATCTTCTATCGAGACAAAATCATCGACAAGCAGCTGAAACGCTTTTTCTTTAGCCCTATCTGCAAAGAAAGGAAACAAAGGTTTGTATCTGCGCCCTTTTAGATCTTCCCCTTTAAAACGCTCGAGAATTTCCGCCCCTTCTTTGAAATACACCGGCAGCCGCGCTTCCGCTAAAATATAATGCCTGCCGTCCCCTGCCTTGATCTTGACGTAATCAAGCTTCCCTCCGGCAATCAAAGCCAGGTTCGAAGGCAAGGTCCAAGGGGTCGTCGTCCAAGCCAAGAACCGGGTGCCTGGCTCATCAACAAGCTCGAAGGCGACCACCAAGCTAGGGTCGTCGACGTCCTTGTAGTTCAGGTTCGCCTCAAAATTGGACAAAGGAGTTCCCAGTTTTGCGGAAAAAGGCATCACCTTAAATCCCTCATAAACGAGGTCTTGATCATAAAGTTCTTTAAAGACCCACCAGACCGATTCCATGAAAGAGAGGTCCATCGTCCGGTAGACATGGTCAAAATCGACCCATCTTCCAAAACGGTTGACCGTTTTTTTCCACTCGTTGGAATATCTCAGAACGATACTTCGGCACTCTTCGTTAAAGTTCGCAATGCCAAAAGCCTCAATAGCAGCTGAGCCGGAAAGCTCTTTCCCCTTTTCGATCTCATTTTCAACAGGAAGCCCATGGCAGTCCCAACCGAAACGCCTAGGGACGCAAAAGCCCTTCATTGTCTTGTACCTAGGCACGACGTCTTTAATGGTCCCAGCCAGCAAGTGTCCGTAATGGGGAAGGCCTGTCGCGAAGGGAGGGCCATCGTAAAAGGAGAAAAGAGGTTCGCCCTTCCTAGCCTCTACCGATTTCTTAAAAATTCCTTGAGCCTGCCAAAAAGACAAAACCTTCTCTTCTCTCTCCGGAAACGACTCGCTTTGCTCCCAATGAAACATAAAACCACCTTGATACTCTGAACCAGTATTCCAAAAACCCCTCTAAAAATCAAAGAGTTCCATAAAAACCACAAATATGTTAAAATAAAGGGATCTAAGTGCATTGAGTCCCCCGAAGAGCTTGGGTCTTCGACTCCGTCTCTTCGGGGGTGTCAAGGTTTCGACTTGGAAACAAAGTATGGGTGGCATGTAGAGGACAATCGTTGGCCTCTTAAAATATCCGATTAAATATAAACGACAACTCTAAAATTGTCAGCTTCTCAGGTTTTACCGAAGAAGCGTTTGCTAACGCGGCCTAATAGCCGTTGAAGCACAGTAGCCTAGGATCAGACCGAGAGTCCTAGATGTTCTACTGTTATACATCTTGGTATGAACCCCTCGTTCTTGAGTGATCTTGAAGGGAGTTCGAGATATAAGATAGCTCGGAAGGCCTCAAGTAGTGCGCTTACTAGCAAGGCTCCCTAAACACCCTAAGCGCTAAGCATGTAGTCATCTGTATGGAGTTTGCTAAGGACGAGAGTTCGATTCTCTCCACCTCCAATCCAAATTAAGGCTTCAGTTTTACAACTGAAGCCTTTTGTTTTTAGTGAGATACAACTAGAAATTCCGATCGAAAAACTCGACTGCGCAAAGCAAAATTACGCAAATTTTACGCACTAAACTGGATGAAACTGGCTCAAACCAACACCCTCTTTCGTCCTGAAAAGGTCTCTTGAATTAGTCAAAAACCACCCCACTTCACGGGAAAGATTTCTATCAATTTGTTGGCTGATTGTGTCAGCAAGCTTCTCTGCAAACCATTCCGGACGGTCATACGAAGGGCCGATACTCGCCAGACATGTGGCAGTCGCCTGAGAGCAACGAATTTCACGATTACTTACTAAGGATCGCCCTACAAAACGCACTACTTCCATCACGGCAGCAGCCTGATCTTCAGGACTACAGCTTGATAGCTTTAATCCAGAAATTAAATGAGTCGCCAAAGCTCGCGCATTCTCGATTGCCGCCTTATTATCGCTAATAAACTTGAGAGGATCGGATGTGGTCACAAACCCATGTAAATGAGCAGCTCGATCGCTATCAATATCATTGGCAATCTGATCCACGGATGAGATTAGATCCAGGTGATATTGCCCAAGCCTTTTTATAGCGTATTCATAATCTTCATCTGTCCAACCAGAAGGAAGCTCCACCGCTTTCTCCAAAGCATGACGAACTTCTTCTGGAGTTCTTTTGGAACGCCACCTTCCAGGCGACCCCTCCCATTCACGAAAAATTTTATCGATATAGCGTTTGAGCTGTTCTATTTTGCGAAAACGAGGTTGCTTGTCAGCATTCGAGATCTGATTCATAAGATACTTCCTTTTTTGGTTACGTAACTTCAAAAAAGAGTAACGCAACAAAAAAGACAAGAAATTGTCAAAGGCTTTCTTATCATTCGCCTTTTGCAATCAACAAAAATCACGACAAGTTTTTGCTAAACTGCGTAAATATTGCGTAATTTCCAAATAAATCATCGACATTTTACTCAATTCCCAATCGAAATCAATTTATACCCAACGTGATCCAAAATTTGGTTGCTAGGAGGGTTCAAAGCGCCAAAAATCGATTGTTGCAAAGAGGGGTTGTATTGATTAATACTACCCCTCTTTCCAACAATCGATTTTTGGCAGCTTTCAATCCGTCCTAGCAACCAAATTTTGAATCACGTTGGGTATACAGGTCACGAGATTAGTCGTCTCGCCACCTAAAACACGTCATCCATAAGGAAAACAGCAATGAAATAAGATTAAATCAGCCAAATCACGCAATTTTTACACATTCAGAGAATGTTTTGATGGTCTTTTCGTAGAAGAAATTAGAAAAATGCGATCGTTTTTAAAGAGCCATCAATTTTTACCCTACCCCCATTTGGGATAATTATTTGAGGATCGGTATGACCAAAGTTCATGTTAAAGATGACAGGAACATCAACATCGTAATCCTGTAGAGCACTTTTTACAGCCCTCTGCTGGTTTACAATAAAAGCTTCTCTACCTTCAGCTGGCTCTTTATCACAGAACTGGGCTTTCGGATAAGCCATTAAGATAGCTTGAAATTTTTCTAACATACGCAGTTCAGCAAGAGCAGCGATAAAACGATAGACAAAACCCTCAGAAGGCATTTCTTCTGAAGTTTCTATGAAAAGAATAGCACCATTCAATTGGTCAAAGTCGGGTAGGTACCTCTTAACCGATAGGTGAAGGTCTAATACTTCAAGACATCCTCCCCAAAGTCGTCCCTCAATTATGCTATGTTTATCATTATGCCAAATCCATCCATGGCCTGGATACATAGGGCGTTTCTTGCTTAAATTCCGTTTGTCACTCCAATCTAAATCTGCATCGCTATATTCAGAAGCGGGGAATACTGGCCCGACAGGTGGCTCAAAAACAGCTTTTCTGATTGAATTTACTGTATATTCCTGCATACCTCCTCCCATGGCAAATTGGGTCATTATTGCTCCACCATAGTAAGAAATAATGCCCAGATTCCACAGAAACAAGTGCAAATTGGTGCAGTCACTATATCCCATGAAGATTTTGGGATTTGCTTCAATTATTTTCTTATCCAAATAGGGGAGAATTCTGATCTGATCATTTCCACCTATCGTTGCAATAACGCCTTTGATAGATGGATCAGCAAATGCCCTATTAATATCTTCCGCTCGTGCTTCTGGGTTTTGAGATAAGTATTCAGGACTCTGCCGAGCAGTCGAAAATTCGACTGGCTCAAGCTGGAATACCTGTTTTAGACGATCTAAACCCTGTTCGTATACCCAAGGAAAGAAAAACGGCATACCAGAAGAAGGAGAGACAATTGCTACTTTGTCATTAGGCTTTAATGCCGATGGTTGTCGAAATATCATCTTAACCCCTGATCATCGGTTATAAAAGCCACGGGGTCAAATTTTCCATCATGACCTAT
>DAINNB010000021.1:0-17028 GCA_036736085.1 Chlamydiales bacterium | reverse complement strand
ACTCTCTTATACCCTGTTCAGGCCAATTGGGCTGGCGGCTTTGAGATTTCTTCGTTATTAAAAAGGGAGTATTTTGGGCTTGGTTTTCAGAGGAAAATCAGAAAATGGACTCCTGAGGGTTGCGAGTTTCTTCCTTATACGGGCTTGCAATATTTTGCGGAATTTTATTACCAATACCCCCGTTTTAATCTCGACTTTCGCCTCAGCGCCGGACAGTTTTTGGCCAGGGACAAAGGGATCCGCATCGAAGGGGGGCGCAGCTTTGCGAGCGGTATGAGAGTGGGGCTTTGGTATACGCTGACGAACGCGGGCGACGTGGTGAACCATCAGCGCTACTATGACAAGGGATTTTCTATCTCTATGCCGCTCGATCTTTTTATGAATAAAAGCAGCCGTACAAGAATTGGGTACTCTATGTCGGCTTGGCTCCGCGACTGCGGAGCGCGCGCGGCTTCGGGCAAGCCCCTTTATCCGACTCTATTTTGGGAAAGATTTAATGTGCGCCCTAATAATTAGTGGGCGTTTTTTTAATCTAGTTGTTCGATCACTTGTTTGATCGCGTAGGTGAAGATGAGATCGGCGCCAGCTCGTTTGATGGAAAGGAGCGTTTCATGAAAAACAGTGGGAGCGTGAAGATAGCCCAGTTGATGGGCTGCCATGACCATGGCGTACTCGCCGCTGACGTGGTAAGCGGCGATAGGTTTATGGGTTTGGTCCCTCAGTTTTGCAATCACATCCAGGTAGAGCGTTGCCGGCTTGACCATAAGGATATCGGCCCCTTCCTCTTCGTCTAGTTTTGCTTCTAATAGAGCCTCTCTCACGTTGGCGGGATCCATTTGATAAGTTTTTTTATGGCCGAATTGGAGCTGGACGTTGAGAGCTTCTCGAAATGGGGCGTAGAGGGCCGACGCGTATTTTGCGCTGTAGGCGAGGATGCTGGTTTGTTCATAGCCGTATTGGTCGAGGGCTTTTCGTATGGCGGCTACTCTGCCGTCCATCATATCGCTTGGAGCGACGAAATCGACGCCGGCCTCGGCTTGCATAAGGGACATGCGCACGAGACACTCAACTGTTTCGTCATTGAGGATATTCCCCTTTTCGTCGACGAGTCCATCGTGGCCGTGAAGCGTAAAAGGATCGAGAGCGACATCCGCCATGATGCAAAGAGCTGGCAGCTCTTGCTTGATAGTTCGAATGGCGCGGGCGAGCAGGCCGTTTGGGTTCCAAGCTTCCTCAGCCTCGTTAGTTTTTAAAGAAGGGTTGATTACTGGAAAAAGACAGATCGACTGGACCCCTCTTTCATGCAAAGCGTTTGCTTCTTTCAGCAGCAAGTCGAGTGAAAGCCTTTCAACGCCGGGCATCCTCTCAATGGGAATTCTTGTTTTTTCTCCTTCGACGAGGAAAAAGGGAGCTATAAGGTCTGCGGGAGAAAGGGTCGTTTCCTGCAAAAGTTTACGGACCGATTCGGTCTTTCGGTTTCTTCTTAAGCGGATGGGAAGCGGGGCAGCTATTTGGTTCATTGGATAGATAGTAGATAGGAATGATTTTATTTTCATGCTGATTTTATCGCTTGAACTACTGCCCGAGATATGGCACCCTTACTTTTTGGGTTGCTTTTCTGCCATGAATTTTAGGAGGTTCGGCATGTCGCAAGATTATGAGGAGTTTACAGAAAGTCAGATTAAAGTCCTTGAACACTTTGTTACAAGCACATCGAGCAACATTTTTGTTCTCCGGAATTTGCCTGAGGTCATTAAAGGAGCTTTATTTTCCCGATATTCCCGTTCTACTTTGGGCCTTCGTTCCCTTCTTTTAAAGGAGTTTATTTTGAATGAAGATACGGCGTTTGCCGCGATTGCCGGCAAGCAGGCGGAAGGCGGCCCCTCTCAAGTGCAGCTTGCGGCCATTCAAAAAGCGCAGAATTTTTATGATCGGATTTTGGATGGATATGGCGATGATTCGATTGGCGAGCTGGGTGGAGCTCATTTGGCGATGGAAAATGTTTCTATGCTAGCTGCAAAGATGATCGAAGACTGCCGGATCGGAGGGTCTCCTTTGGAAAAATCAACCCGGTATATTTATTTCGACCAAAAAGTAGATGGACAGTATCTCTTTTTCCAAGAACCTGTTTTGATGACTTCGGCTTATAGAGAGCTCTTTGTAGAAACGTGCAACCATCTTTTTGAGACATATAGTAAGTTAATCCCCCCGCTGACCGCTCAGATAGAGCAGACATTTCCTAAAGACCCTGCGATCTCTACTACGGCCTATACTGCGGCGTTAAGGGCCAAAGTGCTCGATTGTTTAAGAGGTCTTTTGCCTGCGAGCGCTATGACGAATATGGGCGTGTTTGGCAATGGCCGCTTTTTTGAATCGCTGCTTCAAAAGCTGCAATTTCAAAATTTGGCGGAAATGCAAGAGATTGGGAAAAAATCGCTGCAGGAGCTCAATAAAGTGATCCCATCGTTTATTCGAAGGGCTGACGCTACTCATAAACATTTTCAATCGATGAACGATTTTTATGAATCGATGCATTCGGAAATTCATCAGTTTGCCCAGCATCACACAAACTCCATTGATAAAATGGAGCAGCCCGGCGTTCGTCTGATCGATAGCGATCCAGATTGCGTGGCCAAATTGGCGGGGGCCCTTTTATTTTCCAGCTCTCAAGGATCTTTGGAGCAGCTGCAAGCGTATTGCAAACAGCTGCCGGAAGAGGAGATTTCCCGTATTTTGGACGCTGCAAGTTCTTCTCGTGAAAATAGACGGCATAAATCGCCAAGGGCCCTTGAGCATGCTTCGTTTACTTTTGAGATTTTGGCCGATTTCGGCGTCTATCGGGACTTGCACCGCCATCGGATTTTGACCCAAGAAAGACAGCTTTTAACTTGCCGCTATGGTTATTACGTTCCTCCTGAGATCCAGGGCACTGAGATGGAAAAAGAGTATGCCGCGGCGATGGAGCGGGCTAAAAAGGCCTACGATATTATCTCTTCCGAGCTGCCAGAAGAGGCCCAGTATGTAGTTCCTATGGCTTACAATGTACATTGGTATTTCCACGTCAATCTGAGAAGTTTGCAATGGCTTTGCGAATTGAGGTCCCAGCCTGCAGGTCATGCGATGTACCGCCTTATTGCCCAAGAGATGGCAAGACAAGTGAGTTTAGCCTTCCCTTCTTTAGAAAGATTTTTCAAGTTTGTCGATTTTGAAGGATATGAGCTTGGTCGATTGGGGGCTGAAATCAGAAAAGAAGCTAAGATGCAAGCGCGCACGTAATGTTTCGGTTAGAAGCGGAATTTTCTCCCACTGGCGATCAGCCGCAAGCGATTGAGAGCTTAGTTGAAGGTTTGCAAGCTGGCAAGGCTTCGCAGGTTTTGCTGGGCATTACAGGTTCCGGCAAAACATTTACGATGGCAAATGTGATCCAGCGGATTAACAAGCCTACCCTTATTTTAGCTCATAACAAGACGCTAGCCGCTCAGCTTTATCAAGAGTTCAAGTCGTTTTTCCCAGATAACGCGGTTGAGTATTTTGTCTCCTACTACGATTATTATCAGCCTGAAGCGTATATTGCTCGAACGGATACGTATATTGAAAAAGATCTGGCCATCAACGACCGGATTGAGAAAATGCGCCTTAGCGCAACTCGTTCATTGATTGAGCGGTCTGATGTAATCATTGTCTCTTCCGTATCTTGTATTTACGGCCTCGGCACGCCTGAATATTATAGCCAGATGCTTTTAAAGCTTTCGAATGGCCAAACGGTCCGTCGTGATGACGTTCTTTTGCACCTTGTTGAGATGCACTATACACGCAACGATTATGACCTTGTCCGCGCGACATTTCGGGTGCGCGGCGACGTGCTTGAAATTGTTCCTGCCTATGAAGATGAGCTCGCCTATCGGATCGAATTTTTCGGCGACGAGGTCGAGAGGATCAGCGAGATTGAGCCCATTACGGGCAGAGTACGCCGACGCCTTGAAACCGTGACGATTTTTCCTGGGTCCCATTATGTAACGCCGGAGCATATCCGCCATGTGGCTATAGATACGATTAAAAAAGAGCTTTCGGACAGGATAGCCTTGTTTGAAAAAGAAAACCGGTTGATCGAAGCGCAGCGGATCCGAGAGAGGACCAATTACGATTTGGAGATGATCCGAGAAATCGGCTTTTGCAAGGGCATTGAAAATTACTCGCGCCATTTTAGCCAAAGGCCCGAAGGAGCGCCCCCCCCCTGTTTGATTGACTATTTTCCGGATGACTTTTTATTTTTTATTGATGAGTCGCATCAGACGCTGCCCCAGCTGCATGCGATGTATAACGGAGACCGTTCTAGAAAGCAGGCCCTTGTGGAATTTGGTTTTCGTCTGCCTTCGGCCTTTGATAACCGTCCGTTGAAATTTGAAGAGGTGTATGAAAAATTTCACCGCGTGATCTATGTTTCAGCCACTCCCGGAGCTTGGGAAGTCGAAGAAGCAAAGGGCGATATTGTGCAGCAAATTCTTCGTCCGACAGGTCTTCTTGATCCTGAAATCACGGTTCGGCCTGCCGATGGACAAGTGGACGATTGTCTTGAAGAGATCCGTTTGGAAACGGAGCAAGGCGGCCGGGTCTTAGTCACTACGCTGACAAAAAAACTTTCTGAAGAACTTTCTAAATACCTCAATGAGATCGGGGTCAAGGCAAAATATATTCACGCAGATATCGATACGTTAGAACGGATGAAAATTTTAAAATCGCTGCGCAATGGAGAGTTTGATGTGCTCGTCGGCATTAACCTTCTTCGAGAAGGGCTTGATTTGCCGGAAGTGTCCCTCGTTGTGATTTTAGATGCAGATAAAGAAGGGTTCTTGCGTTCGGAAACAGCGTTAATCCAAACCTGCGGAAGAGCGGCGCGGAATGTAAAAGGGCGCGTCATCATGTACGCAGACCGGCAGACAACGGCCATACAGCGGGCGATTGCGATCACGACAGAGAGAAGGGCTTATCAGTTAGCTTACAATGAAGAGCACGGCATTACTCCTCGCAGCGCGATTAGGGAAAGGGCCGCATCGATTGAAGAGACATTTGGATGTCATGAGCCTTCTCTGGAAGAAGAGGCTAAAGCTTTGGCAAAAACGTCCGTAGATCTTTCCGATCTGGACGCAAAGATCAAAGAATGCGAAGCGGACATGAAAAAAGCAGCTAAAGAACTTCGCTTTGAAGATGCCGCGAGAGCTCGAGACGTTATGCGCTACTACCAAGATCTTCAACTATTAAAGAGCGACTCAAGTGATTAGAACGTGGATCATCTGTCTTTTGGCCTCTTCTTGCGCTGCGTATCATTACCCCATACAATTTTCGATCCCCGAGAGTAAGATTGTTGGTAGGGCTCCTATAAAAGACCGCGATTTCGCCTTTATTACCCCAAAGGACAGAAGTACGTATATTTACAAGTCGGAAGAAGCCTACTATCAGGATTATCAGCGCTCGTACTTTGCTGTGACTTGCAAAAAAGGGGGCTGGGATTGCATGCGCCATTACGAGATTTTAGCTAATGGCTGTATCCCTTATTTTATAGATCTTGACCAATGTCCTTCGAACACGATGTTTTTCCTGCCTAAAGATCTGATTCGGGAGGCTATGCATTTACCTGGAGTAGGCTATGCTTCGATGAGCATTGACCATATGCGGTTTGATCATAAGAAATACGATGAGATTTTGAATAAGCTGCTTGATTACACCCGATCTTATCTAACGGCGCGGGCAATGGCGGAATATATTTTGAAAACAATGGGTTATACAGGGGAAAAACCTATTTTATTTTTGTCGGGAGAAATTAATCCCGATTATCTTCGATGTCTTTCTTTGATCGGACTAAAACAGATTTTAGGAGAAAAGGTTGTCGATGTTCCTAAAATCCCTTATCTCTATCAAGATTATCCGGGAGATGTTTCAGTTCTTTATGGAAGAGGGATGAGCTATTCGAAAATTTTAGATGCAGATCGAACGGACCGTAGCTTAATTGAACAGAGAATCAAACAAAAAGAGTTTGGACTGATTATCTATGGAAGCCTTCACAGGGGACTTCCTTTTTTCAAGCTCGTCCAGAAAAATTATAGCTCCGATAGCATTGTTTATTTATGCGGAGAGGATGATCATCAGTGCATTTTGATGCCGCCTTGCTCTCATGTTTTTTTACGAGAGCAAAGCTGTCTTAGGTCTTTTGGCAAACCTATTATTGTTCTTCCTAAGAGACTCTTTTAAGGATTGTAAAGCCATGGTTATTGGTCTTTCGTTTGTAGAGGCTCCATTCAGGATGTCTTTGCAGAAAGTCGACAGTAGCGGGCCAAAGGCCCTTTTTAGATCGATCGATCCAAGGGGCGTATTCAGAATAATCACCTTTATATTCGGTGTCATCGACTTCTCCCCAAGGAGCGCTTGTATCGTGAAGGGCGATATATTTCGTTACACGGGAAGAGAATTTTTCAAGTTCATAGGTCAAATGGCAATATGTGTGGAGAGAGTCGATGAAGAGCAAATCGACAGTTGGAATATCTAAATCCATGTCGTTTCCCTGCCAGAAATGAAAATCGATGCCTTGAGAATGAGCTAGGCTTTGAGCCTTCATTAAGACGATTTGCAAAGGAGGTGCAAGGTCGATGCCGATATAAGTGGTTTCAGGCTGCTCGGATTCAGATAGCCCTTGCAAAATAGCCCATGTCGAGACCATGGAGCGAACTCCTATTTCCACTGCACTCGAGCATTCGGAGGCCAATTGTTTCAAATCAGGCAAATGTTCGTGGATATCGGAGGGGATTTTGCATTGGATCCGATAGATGGCTTTGAGCTGTTTGCTTTTAAGGTCTTGTCCCGCATGACAAGAAGAGCCAAGAAGAAGGCCGATGGTCAGTAAATAGAAAATCTTCATAAGAGGATCCTTGTGTAATTTTTTTTAAGAATATAACAAATTGTTAGAATGGTTCAGAGCCAAAAAATAAGGTTTTGTATTTTTGGGCTGTGTTTTCCCATGAAAATAGAGCGCTGCGTACAAAACCTTTTTGAATCAGTTTAGAGCGCAACGAGCTGTCGAAGAGGGCTTGTTGCATTTTTTCTGCTAGGTCTTCAGGAGATCGGGGTGGAAAATAAAGGGCTGCATCTTGGCACACTTCTGGAATGCTGGCGGCATTTGATGCAATGACGGGACACCCTGACGCCATCGCTTCGAGAGGAGGAAGGCCGAATCCTTCATAAAGGGAAGGAAAGATCAGAGCGCTTGCTGAAGCGTAGAGTGTTTGCAGCTGGCTATCGGAGACTTCTCCAAGGAGCTCGATCTGTTTTTTCAAGGGGCTTTGTTCAATTTGTTTTTCGATCTCTCGATCAAAGGAACGGAGCCCTCCTTTTTTTCCTGCGATGATGAGGCGGTGGTCTTTTAGGTGTAATCGATTGAAAGCATTGAGAAGAACGGTGAGATTTTTATGCGCTTTGATATTGCCCACAAAGAGAAAAAACGGCGCTTGTTCGATTTTGTTTTTTGGTGAAAATTTTTGAAGGTCCACTCCAGGGTAGATAACGTGGACTTTTTTTGGCTTTACATGGAGATGTGTTTCGATTTCAGACTGGGAAAAAGCGGATACTGTGACGATTTCATCGGACTTTCGGCAAGCATTTTGCAAAAGAAGGCGCGAGATCGATCGTTTGAAGGGAGAGAGAGGAAAAGCGAGATGGCATATATCGTGAATGGTTGCGATCCGCTTTTTAGCTCGAATCGGGAGTAGCGGCGCATTGTAATGGGGAGACCAAAAAACATCGCAATCAGGAATTTTCCAAGGGTAGTAGATTTGCTCTCTAACTGAGTAGATCGGCAATGTAAAGCGGATTGACATGCATTGGGCTATCGGTTTTTCTCCGAGCAAAATGATCTCATGCGAGCGATTGTCCAAGAGGGGGATTAGATGCTGAAGCGTCGTTCCTATGCCGGATAAATGGATCATTCTCGCGTCAATACAAAGGCGCATGTATACTTATCCTAATTTAAGGTGTTATGAGAAGCGCTCTTATTCATGATTGGCTGGTTTCTCCGATCGGAGGAAGCGAAAATTGTTTGCAAGCGATCCATGAGATCTATCCTTCGCCGATCTATACTCTACTTCAGAATCGAAAGAAACTCAAAGGGAGTTATTTCGAGGACAAAGAGATCATTAGCTCGTTTGTCCAAAAGCTTCCTTGGGCAGAGAAAAATTATAGGGCCTATCTCCCTTTTTTCCCTTATGCGATCGAAGGATTGGACGTAAGTTCTTACGATCTTATTCTCTCTTCTTCCCATTGTGCGGCCAAAGGCGTTCTTTCCCATTCAGATCAGCTTCATATCTGTTATTGCCATACTCCAGCTCGCTACGCTTGGGATCTTATGCGCGAGTATCTTCGGGGAAAACGAGTTTGGAACAAAATAGCGCAGGTATTTTTACACTCGTTCCGCTCTTGGGATGTACAATCGTCGAATCGGGTGGATGAGTTTATCGCGAATTCCCGCTATGTGGCCCAAAGAATCAAAAAAATCTATCGACGGGAAGCTCATGTGATCTATCCCCCGGTCGACACTGCGTTTTTCCAAAAAGGGAAGAAAAAGGAAAACTATTATGTAACGGCTTCGCGGCTCGTCCCTTATAAACGGGTCGATCTGATCGTTAAGGCTTTTAGTCTCATGCCAGATAAACGGTTGCTTGTGATCGGTTCTGGGCCTGAAAAGAGAGTTATTCTAAAGAACGCTCGTAAAAATATTGAGTTTTTACCTGATTTGCCAAAAGAGCAGCTTCGCTCGGCCCTTCAAGAAGCGAAAGGATTTGTATTTGCCGCGGTCGAAGATTTTGGCATTCTTCCTCTTGAAGCGATGGCCTGCGGAACGCCCGTGATCGGATTGAACCGAGGGGGGCTTCGAGAAACGGTCAAACCGAATGTAACGGGTTTATTTTTTGAAGAGCAGTCGGTCTCTTCGATCAAAGAGGCTCTTGAGCAGTTTGAACGGAAAGAATTTGACCCTGAATTGATCCGCCAGCATGCAGAAATGTTTAGTAAAGAGCGATTCCAAATGGAATTTCGAGAGTTTATTGAAGATCGCTATGCGGCCTTTCAAAGGAGCCGGTCATGCATGTTGTGATTTTAGCAGGAGGCAGCGGGACGCGTCTTTGGCCTTTATCCAGAGAATCTTTCCCTAAACAATTTTTAACTCTTCACGGCCCTTATTCTCTTTTGCAGGAAACGGTTCTCCGTTTTGTGGAAAAATACCCCATTTTGATTGTTACGCAATCGTCTTATGAAAGGATCGTTCAAAGGCAGCTCGAGCAGATCGGGGCTGGCAATGTATCTATACTGGCCGAGCCAGCCAGAAGAAGCACGGCGCCAGCTATTGCGCTCGCCCTTCGTTTTTTAGAAGAAACCAGACAGATCGGGCCGAAAGATCCTTTGCTTATTGTCCCTTCGGACCATTGGCTCTATCCAGAGAGCTCCTTTTTGCATTATCTCGATCAAATCAAATCTTCTGTCTATGAGGGGAAAATTGTGACATTTGGTGTTCCTCCCGCACATCCTGAGACGGGATTTGGGTATATGAAAATGGGAGAGCCTTTTGATTTGGTTTGCTACCATGTGGATCAATTTGTTGAAAAACCCAGTCTTGAACGAGCTGAAATCTTTTTTCAAGACCCTGCCTATTATTGGAATTTAGGTATATTGGCCTTTTCTTCTTCTACCATGTGGGAGGCTTTTTCTCTCTATTTGCCTGCATTATTTCAGCTGCGCGGCTGGGCTTGGGCTGATTGCTTAGAGTACTTTTGTTTTTTACCCAATATTTCAATCGATTATGGGGTCATTGAAAAGAGCAGACAAACAGTGATGTGTCCTTTGACCCTGCAGTGGTCTGATCTTGGAAATTGGGAGCACGTGTATCAAACCTCGACAAAAGACCAGGACGAAAACGCAACATTCGGCGAGGTTTCTTTGGTCAATACACGAAGATGTTTGATCAAAACAAATCGCAAAATGGTCGCTATGATTGATTTAGAAGATCTTGTCGTCGTTGACGGAGAAGATGTTTTGTTAATTGCTAAAAGAGACGGGATTTCAAAAATAAAAACGTTTGTTGAGCAGATGGGCGCTCATGATCTTAGGTGATGTGGCTCCTTGGAGAATCTGGCTTATCCGCCTTTTTGTTTTACTAGGGCCTTTTGGATCTTTGTTAACCCCTTATGGTTTCCCCAGACCGTTTAGGGCCTATTATCTCTTGCTGCCTCTTTTTCCTCTTTTTTTCCTGAAAATTGGTAAAAGAACTCTCGATGTTTGTCTTTGTTTTCTCCCATTTTTTCTCTATTCTTTTGTTTCTGTTGCGTTTTTGGAAATATTCGGTCTTCAAAATGAGCAGGATCAATTTTTTAGATTTTGTCTTCTCTTTTGCCATGTTTATTTCACCCTTGGGGCTGCTTCGCAAATTGTTAGCTACGATCAGATAAGAGATTTATTCGCGCTCTACTTTCGCTCCTTTTTTATTGTTTTAGGGGTCGGGTATCTTTTTTTTATCGGCTACTACACCGATCTTATTCCTCTTTCTTTTATTGAGAGGTTTTCCGTTTTGACTCAATTTGGCTATGGCCTTCTCCGCTTTTCTCCCGGTTCTTATCCCAATGAATTCGGCATTCTTTGCAGCTTTGTCCTTTCCGTGCTGATCCTCTTAATTTTTTCCGGTCAGCCGCTGCAGCCTTGGGGCCTCAGCCGCTTGAAACTATTTTTATGGATCCCTTTGACCGTCGGCGCCCTATTTTTAACGACGACAAGAGCGGCCTATATATCCTTTGCGGCCTGCTTTCTTTATCTGTTTTTTCAATGTTCTTCTAAGGTGAAATACTTGTTTTTGAGTGGCATCGCTGCCGTTTTTCTTGTTTTACAAAGGTGCGGCCTTTCGTTTTCATTGAGTAGTTTTTTGCAGAGGATCGACGAGGGATCTTGGGGAGAAAGATATTTTGTTTGGCTAGATGCTTTTCATTTGTTTCAGGAGCATCGGATATTAGGACTGGGTTTTAGCGCGCTTTCGCAGCTGCATAATGTGTACTTGTCCCTTTTTTTTGAGCTAGGGATCTTAGGCAGCGTCATTTTGATCTGTTCGTTCGGCTTTTATCTTCTTTTTTTTCCGCCCATGCAAAAGGAAGCTTTGTTCGATACGATCAGAAAGATTGGCCTTGTCCACGTCTTTTGGTTTGCTGCAAGCAATCACAACTTGCATCACCATTTAACGTGGTTTATATTTTTTCTTTGCTTTTATGCCCGGTCCGCAAGAACTGAAATCTTATTCTTTAGAGGGAAGAAAATGTTTGGAGAGCAGTCCGGCTAATTTCATCATGTCGACGGGCTGCTTTGTGCCTAGTACTTTGGCCAGTTTGGCGTCGGGGACGATCAGCCGTTTGTTTTTCGGGTCTTGCAGGTGATGTTCTTTGATATATTCCCACAGTTTTTTAGTCGCTTCAGGTCGTGAAGCTTCTTTGATCCCTAGGACATCGGCGAGCTCTGGAGAGAGGGGGTGAGCTGATTGAGTTGATGTTTTGGCCTTTTTTGTTTTCCCTTTCGTTTTTCCCTTAGTGGCAGGCTTTCCCTTTTTACGGCTTTTTTTGACGTAAGGCGTTTTAGGATGATCGGCATATTTTTGGGGCAGTTCGTCAAGGGTATTGCCGATGACATCGCAGTCGGGATAGTTCGAGCAGGAGAAAAATGTTTTTCCAAATCTGGATTTACGGGCCGTGATCTTTCCGTCGCATCCTTGCGCAGGACAAGACGGCATATCTTCGGCCTTGTAGGTCGTTTCCCCTTTTTTCGGAATATTGATAATTCCTTTGCATTCCGGGTAATGGCTGCAGCCTAAAAATGGACCGAAGCGACCATGGCGAAGAGTAGTGGCCGATGCGCAAACAGGACAGGGCTGCTCCCAATTGAAGGAAGGATCGTAGTCGGCTTTGTTAAAATCAAGGGCTTCGATAGGAGCAGTAAAATCGCAGTCAGGATAGTTGCTGCAGCCATAGAAATATTTATTTCGCGCCCAGATTTTTTGTAATTTTTGACCGCATTTAGGGCAGTTGAGCTCAGTGAGCACCTTGGGTACGACAGCTTCTTTTTCCGCTTTCTCTACAAGAGGCGAAAAGTCGCGCCAAAAATCGCGGATCAGCTCTTTCCAGTTTTTATTGTCTTCTGCGACCTGCTCTAACTGGTCTTCCATCTGCGCCGTGAATGTTACGTCCATGATGGGTGCAAAATTTTCTTCGAGCATTTGGCAGATGACTTTTCCTAGCTCTGTCGGCTTTAGCGCTTGCTGTTCTTTGATCGTGTAATCGCGGCTTTGGATCTTGTTCATGATGGCAGCGTACGTTGAAGGACGGCCAATGCCGAGCCTTTCAAGTTCCTTGACAAGAGAGGCCTCAGTAAAGCGAGGCGGCGGCTTGGTGAACGATTGGGTCGAGGTGAGATCTCGCAAGGTCAGCGGCATCCCCTCTTCTAGAGGCGGGAGGATTTTTCCTTGATCTTCCTCTTCTTCTTGAGCTCCTTTGTCCCGCTTTTCTTCGTAGGCAGCGAGATATCCATTAAATTTAATGACAGATCCAGTCGCCCGAAGGGTCATATTTTGGTCTGTTTCAACGTCTGCGGAGACGGTATCATAAATGGCAGGGTTCATTTGAGAGGCGATAAATCTGCGCCAAATGAGCAGGTAGATCTTAAATTGTTCCGGTGTGAGGTGTTGGCGGATGGCGTCGGGGTGTCTAGCTACATTGGTCGGTCGGATCGCTTCGTGAGCTTCTTGAGCAGTTTTCTTCGAAGCGTAGATTTTTGGTTGATCAGGAAGATATTCAGGTCCGAAGTGAGTCTGGATATACCCTCTGGCAGCCGAGATCGCCTCCGGCGCAATATTGACCGAGTCGGTTCTCATGTAAGTGATCAAACCTTCCGATCCCTCTTCGCCAAGATCGACCCCTTCATAAAGCCCTTGGGCAATATTCATCGTGCGGGCGACGGAAAAACCATAGTGGCGGGAAGCTTCTTGTTGAAGCGTAGAGGTGATAAAAGGAGGGACGGGATTGCGCTTTTTCTCTTTTTTCTCGACTCGGCCGAAATTGTAGCGGGCTATTTTCAATTTACCGGCCACTTCTTTTGCGGTCTGTTCATCGGCAATTAAAAAGCACTCTTTGGTCCCGGTTTTTTCTTTTTCTACCTTTAATCCATTCACTGTATGCAAATGGGCTGTAAAGGATTTATCCATTGCATGGGGCATGAGCAGGGCGGCGATGTTCCAGTACTCGACAGGAACAAACACATCGATCTCTTTTTCTCGATCGACGACGAGTTTGAGCGCCACGGACTGTACTCTTCCTGCCGAAGTCCCGTTCCGGCCTCTTTTGACCCTTCTCGTTAAAATAGGAGAGATTTTGTAACCGACGATCCGATCCAAGAGCCTGCGGGCTTGCTGGGCGTCGACGAGGTCCATATCGATGTCGCGCGGATGGTCGAGGGCGCGCTGCACTACATCTTTGGTGAGGGATTGGAAGGCTGCCCGTTTGATTTTAGTGCCTTTGGGTAGGATCGAGGCAATATGCCAGGCAATAGCCTCTCCTTCTCGGTCGGGATCGGAAGAGAGGTAGACGATGTCTGCTTTCTTGGCGGCTGCTTGCAGCTTTTGAATGACCTCTTTTTTATCGGGCATCGTGACATAGGTCGGTTCAAAATCGTGGTCAATATCAATCCCGAACTCTTTTTGAGGTAGATCGCGGATGTGGCCTACCGACGACTCAAAAAAATAATGAGGCCCAAGGCATTTTTTCAATGTCTTGATCTTCGCGGGAGACTCGACGATAACTAGAGCTTTGCCCATAAATAGATAATTCCTTAAACTTGCCAAATGGTAGCGGATTTTGCTTCAAAGTGCAAATTTTTTAGCCAATGAGCAATGATCTCCCGTCTAGCGGTCAACTTTTGAGTTCGCTTCAACATATGGAATTTTGTGACGGACAAAGAATTATTTGAGCTCAATCAAAGAGGATTTATTCCAGGACCTGGAGAGTCCGAGCCAAGCTTTTTGAGGAGGTTGCATGCTGCCCAAGAGGTTTTGTTAGCCCCACCTCCTCCTTTCGACCGGATGGAGAAAGTGCCTGAACCTCATTGGGATTGGGTTCGCCATTATCTTAAAGAGTTTTATGATTTTCAGCCCTGCAGCCTGGCAGCCTATTATTCGAATAATCAGCTGGCTCTTTGGCAGGGAGCTGCGAGCTGGGTGATGGAAGAAAGTCCGGGGCCTTTATGCGCGGTCCAATTGAGAAAAGGATTTTCTAAGGGCCGGTACTTAAAGATATACAGCCGCGATGAGATGCTTGCCCATGAGGCGGTTCATGCAGCTCGATGCGCTTTTCAAGAGCCGGCCTACGAAGAGTTTTTTGCTTATTCTACTTCCGAGGTCGGCTGGCGCCGTAAGTTAGGCCCTATTGTAAAAAGTCCTCGCGAGGTCTTTTTTTTATTGATTGCTTTGGGACTAGGAGCTTTTTGGGGTAATTTTTTACCTGCGGCGTTCTTGCTAGCTTACGGCTTTGTTCGTTTGGGCCGTCGGCACCATAGACTGAAAAAAGCGGCACAAAACCTTTATGGAAAAGTTCGAGACCAAAAGGCTGCAAGAGCTCTTCTTTTTCGCTTGACCGATCGAGAGATTGATCAGTTGGCTTCGAATCAGACTTTGCAGGATGATGGATCGCCCCGCTTTCGTGTAATCCGCCAATATATGAAAAACTCTTTTAACCCGAGTGGTATATGACAAAAAAAATCATGTTAAATCCTCAGGAAACCGACCCGTATACTTATTGCTTAGCGCTAGAGGAGGGGAATATTTTATTCAGTCCCCAGATCCCCTTTTCTTTTCCCCAAGAGGAGATCGATTTTCTTTTAGCTCAAAGGCAAGGAAGTTCGGCGTCTCGAAAAAATATCGCCTATAAACCTCAGCTCGATCAAATTACTAACCATCACACGAAAGACCGAGAAACATCAGACCGTCTAAAAACGATTTTGCGCGGATATTCCGAAAGGGTTGTTCAGTATTTATCCAAGATCTTAGCTCCTTATGCCAAGGAATGGAAGCTCGATTACGCTAGTTTTCGCCCTTTTCAAGAGCAGGGAAGAAAACTCCGTTTACGTGCGCGAAACGACCTTTTACATGTTGATGCTTTCCCCACTCGACCTGTACATGGCGCCCGCATTCTTCGTTTTTTTACCAATATTAACCCTACGGAAGGGCGCAAATGGATTACAGCCCAGCCTTTTGCCGATCTTTTGGCCCAGTTTGGCGGCTCTCGGGGCGTCTCTTTTCCTAAGGGCATGAGTTATTCCTGGATAAGCCGTTTGCAAAAGAAAGGAAAAGAAAAGCTTCGATCGTTAGGACTTAAGCTTCCTGTCCGATCTCCCTATGATCATTTTATGCTGAAGATGCACCACTTTTTAAAAGAGAATGACGATTTTCAAAAAAATTGCCCTAAAGATCATTGGGAGTTTCCGCCCAATTCTTGCTGGGCTGTCTTTACCGATCAGGTTTCTCATGCAGCGTTATCCGGCCAATATGCATTGGAGCAGACGTTTTTGATTCCTCAAAAAGTTTTGCTTTGCCCTGAAAAGTCTCCAGCTTCCGTGTTGGAGAGGATTTCAGGCCGCAATTTGATTGACGTTGAAACGTTAACTTTGTGATATTTTGGCGAGCTTTTGAAAGCCGCGGCAGACCTTGTTCACCGAGATGAATTTTTTCCAGTGGCGGTCTCTTAAACGAAAGCCTCTGATATTCGGAATCCAAGAACTAGGCGTTACAACAATGTTTGCATGGAAACTGGGGGCCCATAAATTGGCCAGCGTTTTTCGGCGGCTAAGGGTTAAGGTGGGGATTCCGAGAGAAGAGGCGAGATGGCCTAGCCCCGAATCGTTGCCGATCAAATAGCTTGATTCGTAGAGATAGGTAGCCAATTTTTCGAGATCAGGGAAAAGTTTGCTCTCTAAACCCTGGACAGACCAATCGGGATCAGCGATGAACATCGGCTCGTATCCTTGGTTTCGTAAATGTAAAGCCAGCTTTACATACTTATCACGGGGCCAGTTTTTCCCTTCCCGGGAGCTGGTGGGGTGGATAACGATTCGTTTGGTATGCTTTTTATAGACGAGCTCGGCGGGAGGGAGCATCCCGTTGCTTTTGGTGATTTTTGGTAGGTGCAAAAGTCTTTCGCAAAAAAGGCGCATATTTTCGGCTACAGGCAGCGAAGGATCGATTTGAGCGTCTGAGTAATAAGGTTCGTTGACAATATGTTTCGAAGGGTAGATGTAAATGACTTTTACTTGCTCGGGGAAACGTCTTTTGCCTTCCTGGATCAATTTTTGGACAAATGGGCTTGTGTCGTTTTGAAAGACAAAAAACCAATCATAGTTAGATAAAATATTATGGACCGCCTCAGGTTCAGGATATTTTAGCAAAGGGAGTTGAGGGAACCAGCTTTGCATGTCGACAAGAGTGTTTTGGTACGTATCGACGGTCCATCCATTCAACTGGAGGTTGTTAGGCAAGACGAGGCTGACAATTCCATCACCCAATCCATTGTGGCAAAAAACGGCTGCTTTCGGTCCCATAAAAATACCGTAGAAGAACTTGCTTTGAGCGGATTTTTTAACTGCGGAGCAAAATTAGCAGATCGGAAGTTTAACGGCAAGAAGGGCGCTGCATCTAGCTTTTACAGAATTATATCGGAATAATCTAAAGGATCGGTTTTTGACCGCTCGGCTCCGCCTTAACATTTTGATTCTTCAGCTATCTTTGGTATACAGATTTTTTAAGTGTCAGGTTATTAGTGATTTATAATATAATTGTAATTTGAAAAAAAATATTAATTATGTTATAATATTATTAATTCAAAGAAGTGAATGTAATGAGCGTTAAAGAATATACATGTAATCTTACACTTCGTGCAGAAAGTCAGCGCTATGCGTTGGATGAAAGTCTAAGCG
>DAINNB010000020.1:0-17703 GCA_036736085.1 Chlamydiales bacterium | reverse complement strand
ACTACCTTTCCTCCTTGTTCTCCGTCCCGTACCCTGCTAATGTCTTTTTGTCCTTTGTCCTCTTTTTTTTTTTAAAATATATTAAATTTTTTTTTTTTTGTACTCTGTCTTTTGGCAGGGCGCGGGACGGAGTCCCGCATAAAAACAACATTTTTTTTAGAACGATCTATTTTCCTCATTTTGTTATAATGAGGGGCCATGAAGCATTATAATCATAGAATTTTTGAAAAAGGGGAAACGATTGCGGCGATTGCGACTCCTCCGGGAGAGGGGGCGATTGCTGTCATTCGAATTTCTGGGGTTAAGGCGATAGAGGTTGCTGCTGCGATTTTTTCGGGGCCGGTTCATCGTTATAAGAGTCATACGGCCCACTTTGGACAAATTTTGGACAAGGAAGGGCAATCCATTGATAGCGTCCTGTTGCTTGTGATGAGAGCTCCGAAATCATATACGGGGGAAGAGACGGTTGAAATCCATTGCCATGGAGGAAGTATTGTCACAAGGCGCGTGCTGGCTAGGATTTTGGAAGCGGGGGCAAGAGCGGCGCAGCCGGGGGAATTTTCTCTTCAGGCGTTTTTGAATGGCAAGCTTGATTTGGCCCAGGCAGAAGCGGTGCAGCAGCTGATCGCAGCAAAAAATGAACTGGCCTGGCAGGCGGCGGAGCAGCAGCTTAGGGGGAGTTTGTCTGAGAGAATTCGAGAGTTTCAACAGGAATTGATGGCTGTCGCTGCGGTGCTGGAAGCCTGGGTCGATTTTCCTGAAGAGGGGTTGGAATTTACCTCGATGGAAGAGCTTGTTCAGGATTTGGGTAAAGTCACTAAAAAAATGAAGGTTTTGCAGGCTACATTTCATGAAGGGAAAACGATTCATGAAGGGCTGTCTCTGTGCTTATTGGGAGCTCCGAATGTGGGCAAGTCCTCTTTGATGAACGCGCTGCTTGGTAAAGAGAGGGCGATCGTCACAGAAATTGCAGGAACGACCCGAGATCTTTTGGAAGATGAATGCATGCTTTCCGGGCTTCATTTCCGTTTAATGGACACAGCAGGGATTCGAGAAACGGAAGAAGTGGTGGAAAGAGAAGGGATCAGGCGTTCGAAACAAGCGATGGAAGAGGCCGATTTCATCTTGCTTCTTTTAGATGCAAGCAGACGTCTGACAGAAAATGATCGAGAGTTATTGAAATTGGCTCCACGTCATAAAACGATTGTAGTCTGGAATAAAATTGATCTGGGATTGCCAGAAGAAACTATAGATTGGGACGCCATTGTCTCGATTTCAGCCCGCGAAAAGACCGGCTTTCATGAACTGCGGTCGGCCATCGATAACATCGTCTGGAAACAAGGAGCTCCCAGCAAAGAGGAGGTCGTGATCACCCAACAAAGACATGCGCAGGCACTAGGCTCTGCGATTGCCTCTTGCGAAGAGGTCGTTAGCGGACTTAAGCAAAACCTCTCTCCCGAGTTCATCACGTCCGATCTACGCCACGCCCTCAATGAGCTAGGCACAATCATCGGCCTGAATGTAACAGAAGACATTTTAACAGCGATCTTTTCTAAATTTTGTTTGGGAAAATGAACAAAAAACAAACGAGAATCTGTCTTATTGAAAAAATTTTGGATGAGACATTTCCCCATCCAACAATTCCTTTGCAGCATCAAGATCCCTATACGCTTCTCATCGCCGTTCTTCTTTCCGCGCAATGCACGGACGCGAGGGTCAATCTCGTCACTCCCCATTTATTCGCAAAAGCTTCTACTCCTGAAGCCATGGTCAAACTCACTCCTCAAGAGATCGAAGAGATCATCCGTCCCTGCGGGCTTGGCCCTACCAAATCGCGGGCGATTTGGCAATTGTCTCAAGATGTGCTGACGCACTATCAAGGTAAAGTTCCCGATAGCTTAGAGCTTCTAGAAAAGCTCCCTGGCGTCGGCCATAAAACAGCTTCCGTCGTCATGGTCCAAGCTTTTGGCAAGCCGGCTTTTCCTGTGGACACCCACATCCATCGCTGCGCTAAGCGGTGGAAATTGAGTTCTGGAAAAAGCGTAGAACAAACAGAAAAAGATCTAAAAAAAGCCTTTCCTGAAAAAGATTGGGGCAAGCGACATCTTCAAATCATATATTTCGCCAGAACCTACTGCCCTGCTATGCGGCACAATCCCAAAGACTGTCCTATCTGTTCTTTAGACCTCAAAAATGCGCTGCAAAAGTAAAATCGGCAGACTTGGATGCGACAACCTGAAGAGGCCGCATTTGCAGAAAAAAAAATGATCCTATAAGGTATACCCAACGTGATTCAAAATTTGGTCGCTAGGAGGGTATAACACACAAATATGACTGCAAAAAATACGCTTACCTCTCGATCTTTTTTACTTATATTCTTTTTGGCTCTTTGTTTTGTCATCGCTTTTGCAGGACACGTAGCGACCGAACATTCCGTTCACTCATGGTATCATACGCTGGACAAACCCAGTTGGAATCCCCCTTCTTGGGTATTTGCGCCGGCTTGGACAATTTTGTACCTCATGATCGCAGCAGCGGGCTGGCTTATTTCTTTAGCCAAACCTTCAAAAACAAGAACAAAAGTTTTAGCGTTTTATTTTATTCAACTGGCCGCCAATGGCCTCTGGTCCTTTTCTTTCTTTTATTTCCAAAGCCCTGGCTTGGGACTTGTCAATATTGTTTTCCTAGAAATCTTCATTGGATTGACCCTCTCTGGGGCATGGTCTATCAACAAAAAGGCAACTTGGCTGCTTGTCCCCTATTTTTTATGGGTCTTCTACGCAACTACACTAAACGCAGCCATCTTTTGGCTTAATCGCGCCCAGAGCTAGATATCAGATCCGCTTGCTCAACCCATCTAATTGAGAAGTAAATTCTGACATGCTCATGCAACCAGTATGGCGAGCGATTTCCCGGCCCTCTTTGAAGTAAAGAGTTGTTGGGTAGGCTGTGACGTTGAAATACCGAGCAAGCTCCCTTTCTTTATCGCCGTTGAGCTTAAAAAAATGATATTGCTGAGAAAAATGTTCGCTTGCTTGTTTAAAAATAGGCTCGAACCTACGGCAAGGCCCGCACCAATCAGCATATACATCGATCACCACAATCTGAGAAGAGGCCAGCATCTCTTGCAAAAGATCCCTCTTTAATTCTTTTGGACCAGCCTCGGCTGTTTGCAAAAAACCAAAAACAAAAAAGCTTGCGATCGCACAAAAAAAACATTTGCCCATCTTATTCTCCTAAAAATATTTTTCTCTTCTCAGAGTATACCTGCAAAGCCATTGTGCTACAAACAAATCACTCAATCCTGCTATAAGGAAGAGAAAAACCATAACGTGAAAAACATGAAACGATTTGCTTTTTTTCTTTGCCTGCTAAGCACTACCCTCTCTGCAGCAGAAGAAATAAAAACTCTGGAAGAAACGCTGGCGGAGCAGGCCATTGATTTTACAGCGCCTCTGCTTCAGCTGCAATTTGAAGATTGGTATAGCCACTCTGTCTGGAATACGGACAGCACGTCGAATACATTTATGGTAAGACCTGTGATCCCGCTCAATAAAACAAAATCGTTTCCTTTCAAACAACTCATCCGCGTGAGCGCCTTTGCCGTGACCACTCCGAAAAATCCGCGTCATATTACAGGGCTCGGCGATACACAGTTTCTCGATCTTTTTTTGCATGAAAATCCAAACTGGGGACGTATCGGTTTCGGACCTATCGTTATTTTGCCAAGCTCGACCAATCAAAGCAAAATAGGCCAAGGGAAATGGCAATTGGGCCCCGCTTTGGCCGTCATGCTCCTCAATGGCTGCGAGAATCGCTGGCAACTCGGATTTTTAGCTCAAAATCCTTGGGGATTTTTAGGCAACACAGCAAAACCCAATGTCGTTTCGTTATTTCTGCAACCGCTTTTAGCCGTCCATTTTTCTCATAACTGGTACTTGCTCTCGAATGCGCAAATGACCTTTCAATGGAGGCCTCACTCTATCCAAATTCCTGTGAACATCGGCATTGGCAAAGTCGCTACGATCAAAGGACAGCCGATCAATGCGTTCATGGAGGCAGAATGGGTCGTTTATAAAACAAATGCCGATTTTAAACCTCATTTTACAGCGAAAGTCGGATTCAATTTCCTCTTTCCTGATTGCAAACCTGGTTGCTTAGACAAGGCGGGCCGCACCTAAAGACTCGCCGAAATGAGCATACGTTTCTAGATAGCGGCTCGAGTTGGCGAGAAGATCGGCGTCTAACTGAATCCTCCCTTTTTCAAAGAGCAAAACAAGACAAGAGCCTCCAAAAGAAAAATACCCCTTTTCCTGTCCCTTTTGAACGGGCTGGTTAGGTTCGTACGTTTGATGGACGGACCCAACTGCAGTAGCGCCTATTTCAACAACCAAAACCGTTCCGAACTCGGGAGAATCAATTTCCGTAACGAACCTTTTATTTTCCCACAAAATAGACAAATGTTTGCGCAGCGCCATAGGATTGACGGAATAAAGGGGCCCGTTGATCAGGTGTGGTTTTGAGGCGACTCCCTGGCAAGGAAAATGAAAGCGGTGATAATCGGTCGGACATAGCCTGGCGATCACCATCGACCCTTCCTCATACCGCCTAGCCAATACGGAATTGTTCAAAAGAGTGGACAAAGAAAACGTCTGCCCCTTGATAAAAAACCCAGGAGCCTCACAGACATTCTGATAAGCTAAGTAACGGCCGTCGGCCGGCAAAACGGCTTTGCGATGATCGGGGTCGACAGGCCGGCAAGAAGGTTTTAACTTACGGATGAAAAAGTCGTTAAAAGAACGGAACGAAGCGACTGGGTCTGCAAACTCCGATTCATCAATCTGGTAAGCATCAATAAAGGGACGGATCTTTTTCTGGCTCAGAGACGTCTTTTGCAAGCAGCCGTAGACTTTTGAGAACAATCCGTCCACGAAAGGCAAAAGGCATTTAAACAGTACATTAGAAAAAATCCCTTCGCCATATACCAGCCGCACGGCCTATTCCCCGTCCACCTGCTCTACGCACTCTCTACCGGTCAATCTCTCGATATAATGAATTTTTTGCATATCCCACAAATTGTAAGGGTTCGACAAGTTTTTTCCAAATTATTTTATACTAGAGCACATTGATTTCCACCGCTTGCATTATTTTACATATTATTTAAATTTTTACATGACAATTTAAGCCTTGTGGAAAAACGAATTTTCTACTAAAATTTTTTCAAATTCACACGGGATTACCTCTACCATGTTTGGCTTCTTAAAGAAAATTTTTGGCACCGCGCAAACGAGACTTCTAAAAAAATACCACCGCTCCGTTCCAGAAGTGAATCGTTGGGAAGAGGCGTATCAACAGCTGACCGATGAAGGCCTCCTTCAAAAAACTGCTGAATTCAAGCAGCGCATCGCCCAAGGGGAAAGCCTCGAATCCCTTCTGCCCGAGGCCTTTGCGGCCGTAAAAAACGCGTGCCGCCGCCTTTGCGGCACCGAAGTGCACGTTTCAGGCTATAGCCAAAATTGGGACATGGTCCCCTACGACGTCCAAATCCTCGGCGCTGTAGCGATGTTTTACGGCTCAATTGCGGAAATGCAAACAGGAGAAGGAAAAACGCTCACGGCTTCGATGCCTTTATACCTTCACGCTCTTTCAGGAAAACCTGTCCACCTTGTCACCGTGAACGATTATTTGGCCAAAAGGGACTGCGAATGGATCGGTTCGATTTTCCGTAAATTAGGCCTTACTGTTGCCGCCTTGACAAACGATGTTCCTCCCTACAACCGAAAAGAAATTTATGCAGCCGATATCGTCTATGGCACGGCATCTGAGTTCGGATTCGATTACTTGCGCGACAACTCGATGGCCATGCAAAAACAAGAGCAAGTGCAAAGGGGCCATTTCTTTGCCATTGTGGACGAAGTCGACTCAATTCTAGTCGATGAAGCGCGCACACCGTTGATCATCTCGGGCCCAGTAGGTGAAAGCCGTCAAATGTACGATGAACTGCAAGACGATGTGGCAAAACTAGTCAAAACACAAAGAGACCTTTGCAGTCATTACGCAACTGAAGCCAGACGCGTTCTTGAGTCTCTCGGGCTTTTGGAAGAAGCCGCGGGAAAGCCAAAAAAACTCTCCAAAGAAGAAAACGAAAAGAAAGACGAAGCCTTTAAAAAATTATGGGTCGTCAGCAAAGGCACCCCCCGCAATAAAATCCTCAAAAGACTTAAAGAAAATCCCGACATGAGGGCCGCGATCGATAACTGGGAGACCTATTTTTTCGGCGAGGCCAACAAGCAGGAAAAGGCCAATACGCTCGCAGATCTCTACATGATTGTAGACGAGAGAAATAACGAATACGAATTGACTGATAAAGGGATTAACGCCTGGAGCGAGTGCAAAGGAGAACACGGGGCCAATGATTTTATCATGCTCGATTTAGGCCATGAATATGCTGCTATCGATCAAAACCAAGAGCTGTCTGACGAAGCCAAAATGCAGGCCAAGATCCAACTCCGAGAAGAAGATGCCAAGAGAAAAGAGCGTTCCCACAACCTCCGCCAAATGCTCCGCGCTCACTTGCTCATGGAAAAAGACATCGATTACATCGTCCATGAAGATAAGATCGTCATCATCGACGAGAACACAGGAAGGCCGCAGCCAGGGCGCCGCTTCTCAGATGGATTGCATCAAGCGATCGAAGCAAAAGAGAACGTCGACATTCAAGGCGAAACTCAAACTTACGCAACCATCACTTTGCAAAATTATTTCCGCATGTATGAAAAGCTCGCAGGCATGACAGGCACTGCGATGACAGAAGCGAATGAATTTAAAGAGATTTATAAACTTGAAGTATTAGAGCTCCCGACGCACCGTCCCTGCCAAAGAAAAGATGCAGACGACGAGATCTACATGACGGAGCGGGAAAAATACAATGCGATCTTAAAAGAAATTTCCACGGTCCATGAGCAGGGGCGCCCGATCCTCATCGGGACCGAATCGGTCGAAGTCTCTGAAAAGCTCTCCCGCATCCTCAAGCAAAATAAACTCGAGCACACGATCTTAAACGCGAAAAACCACGAAAAAGAGGCGGAGATCATTGCAGAAGCAGGAAAAATCGGTTCCATCACCTTAGCCACTAACATGGCTGGACGAGGGACCGACATCAAGCTAAAAGCAGGGGCCTCTTCTGTAGGCGGGCTTCACGTCATTGGGACGACGCGGCACCAGTCGAGACGAATCGACAGGCAGCTTCGAGGGCGCTCAGGACGTTTAGGAGATCCAGGATCATCGAAATTTTTCGTCTCCTTTGAAGACGCTTTAATGCGCCTCTTCGCATCTCCTCGCATGACAGCTCTTTTGCAAAGGTTCAGACCTCCGGAAGGGGAATCGATCTCTGCAAAAATCCTCAACCAATCAATCGAGACAGCGCAAAAAAGGGTCGAGCAGCGCAATTACACAATCCGTAAACATACTCTAGAGTATGACGACGTGATGAACAAACAGCGCAAAGAGGTTTACGCTTTCCGCAACGATCTCCTCTCGATCCCTAATATCTTAGAGCTCGTAGAAGAGGTCATTGAATCTGTTTGCGCTCACCTAGCAGTTCCGTTTTTATCCGGCAGCTCGCAGAACAAACACTTCAGCTCGGGATACAGACAAGCCCTTATGGTTCAATTCCCGGTCCATTTTGAAGAAAATTTCTTCGATGCTGCAATGGAAGATCCCGCAAAAGAAGCAGCAGCCCATGTCCTTAAAACATTTCATCTGAAACTCAAAAGACAAAGGAACATGCTATCTGTTCTTCGACCCGATTTGACCGATGCGGAAAAGGCCCAAGCTGTTTTACAAGAAATTATTCGCAACATCATGATCAGAAGGATCGATCAACTCTGGCAAGAGCACTTATTGTCAATCGATCACCTTCGCTCCGATGTCCACATGCGCACAGTAGGACAAAAAGATCCGCTGGTCGAGTTCAAGCACGAATCCTTCTCTCTCTTCGAAGCGTTTTCCGTACGTCTCAAAGAAGAAATCTCAAGAGATCTCTTTCGCTTCGAAATGGTGCCCCAGGCTCCCGAAGAGAGATTGCGCCAAGCCCTTCAGCACATGCAGCCAAAACCTCCGCTCAACATGGTATCAAAACAAGAAGCTGAACTCGAGCAGTCCACATGATCCGCCGTCTCTTCGCCTATTGCCTTCTTTCGGCTCCTCTTTTTGCCGTAGAGGCTCCCTCCGAAAAGCCGCCCCTTCGCTACGAGCGGCCTATCGGCGTCGGCAACTATGGGATCGAGACCATCGAATCGGTCCAAGGAGAGGGGCTCGTCAAGCTAAATGGCACTAGCGTCAATGAGCTCCAAGTAAGCGGCAGCCTCATCTCAAAAGATGCCAAGCTCGGATCTCTCACGATCCTCGGCGAGGCTAATCTCAGAGACACCACCGTTACCGGAGATACCACTGTCACCGGAATGGTAAGGACCCACAACTCCCACTTCCAAAAACCCCTCTCCGTCTGCACCGCAAAAGCCACATTCACCCGTACAAAAGTCCACTCTCTCACCATCCTCAAAGAGCCCAGCTACAAAGGCAAACAGATCATTGAACTCAAGCAAGGCTCCGTCGTCCACGGCCCCATCCACTTCGAATCCGGCAAAGGCGAAGTCCACATCGACGCCAGCTCTCGCATCGAAGACAAAGTCACTGGCGGCAAAGTGATTCGCCGCAGTTCTTAAGCATTCAAAGCGGGACTCTGCCCCGCACCCCGCCAAAGGACTTCGTCCTCTGGACTCCCATTTCTCCGCACTACTTACGAGTCTTATTATACCGCTATATACCGTTCTTAAGTCACAAGTAACATAACTACAATAATTAAAAAGCCCCCTTCCGCCAAGATAAATCGTTTAAAATCAAGAACATACAACAAACCCAAATCACAATTAAATAGAATTAACATTGTTTATTAATAAATATTTGAGCAGTCCTAAACAGGTAGTGGTGTCGACCTAAGTTTTCGGTTATATTGCGCTTCCGGTTGAAAGACACCCAAGAGGATTACATTGAAAGGCTTTGAATGCGGTCATTTTGGGCGCGATTGAGGCGGAACGGATATAGTGACAAGTGAGCAGAAAATTCTTTTTTTATTTTATATATTTAAAAAAAAAACTATGTTGTGAGTAAACCAACTTCTGTAGGCTATGCCCCTATCTACATTACCCAACATTGCCAGACATCCTGCAAAATTCGATTGTTTAAAGCAGCCAGAAGTGCTGCAGTTGGAGGGGCTGGAATTCACTCCATTTCACCTGATCACCTTGATTCTTTTTGTTTGCGCTGTCTTGCATACTCTATCGGTACATAAAATTCATCAAAAGGCTAGAGATATGGAAGCAAAACAGCTCTCTACAAAAGAGGCTAGAAAAAGCCCGAGAAGTTTAATTGTTCAAGGCCTTTATTTTTTATCAGAAATTGAAATTATATTTGCTATTTGGGCTATCCCTCTTTTTATTACGATCTCTTTATTCTATGGACTTCCTGTCGCGGTAGAGTATATGAATACCCGGGATTACACAGAGGCCCTTTTTATTGTAGTGATTTTGACTATCACTTCGACACGCCCGATTGTTCATATGGCAGAGCAGTTTATCGCCTTTTTAGCTAAGAAAATGGGGGGGTCCTTGTCGGTTTGGTGGTTTACTCTGCTAACAGTAGGCCCTATTTTAGGCTCATTTATTACTGAAGTGGGCTCGATGGCGCTTTGCGCGCTTCTGCTTTCGCGTCAATTTTACAGCTACCAACCGAGTCCTAAACTAGCTTATGCAACGCTCGCTTTGCTATTTGTGAATATTTCGGTTGGAGGTCTACTTACAAATTTTGCTTCCCCGGCTGTTTTAGTTTTAGCCCACTGCTGGGATTGGACTGCAGGGGACATGTTTTTTGATTTTGGCTGGAAAGCGATCATTGGGATTTTATTTTCGAATCTTTTGTATTATCTCTACTTTAAAAAAGAATTTATTTTACTTAACGCAAAACAACGTTCGAGCGGCAAACTCTTTATTACTCCTATTTCGGAAGCAGTTCCTCCTTGGGTTATTTACGCCCACGTTTTTTTTATTTTTTGGATTGTTGCGGCTTCCCATTACCCTGCTATCTTTTTCGCCAGCTTTATTGTTTTTTTAGGATTTTATCATTCGACAAGAGATCACCAGTACTCTTTGAATTTAGTCCGTCCTTTGATGGTTGGTATTTTTTTAGCAGGCCTTGTGATCCATGGGGGACTTCAGGGCTGGTGGGTCATCAAAGCCTTAAAAGGGCTTACTCCTTTAGGGGTCATGGGCATGGCTATGACGCTCACAGCCTTTAATGACAATACAGCCATTTCTTATTTGGCAATCCTTGTTCCTAATTGGGGAGATGCTTATCAATATGCAGTCTTCACCGGCGTGGTCGCTGGAGGAGGGCTGACAGTCATTGCCAATGCTCCAAACCCTGCGGGCTATGTCATTTTAAAATCCCACTTTCCACAAGGGATCAGCCCGATCCGCCTTTTTCTGGCGGCCCTGATTCCTACGATCATCTTGTATGCTTTATTTTATTTTTTAGGGCCTGTTTTTCTAGATAAATTAGTTACCTATCTATTTTAGACAAAGCTCGATAGCCAAAATAGAGCAAGGGGCAAGCTGCCAAGACGTATAAAAACCACAAAGTCCCGTCCCATTTCAAAAGGACAATCCCTTTATGGGAAAAGAGCAAAATGAACATCCCCAAGACAAAAAGCTGGATGCCTAAGGTAAACAAAATCGTAGGGCAAATAACACTGGAGAGCTTGTCTGAGGAGGGATTTTTTTCAAAATGGGCAACGCTCTCTTCCTCTAACACTTCTTCTAGGACAGGTTCTGATTTCGTTGGGAAAGGAGAAGGATAGAGCGACTGAGAGGTCTCATGGTTGTCCGTTCTCTCTACTCCGCCAAAAGATCTATAAATTGATTTGATCTGCTCAGGCTTTTCTTCCCTTAGATCAGCTGCGCAAAAAGGACATACGATCACGTCCAGATCGATTTCCCCTTCACAATGGTAACATAATTTTTGACGTTTTTTCGGCTTCATCCTTAGCTCTCCCGCTAGACCCCTCTTAACTAGAAGAGGTCATCTTTTGATTATAATACACTTCTTTGTTTTTCGTATTAGCCTCTTTTTTCCCACTTAGGTAAAATAGCCTAAGAAAATGACATCTCGAGGAAGTGTATGACTGACAGAAAAACATTCGATATCGCCGTGATCGGCTCAGGTCCTGGAGGCTATGTGGCCGCTATTAAAGCCGCCCAGCTAGGCAAATCCGTCGCTCTGATTGACAAAGGATTTTTAGGGGGCACATGCCTCAATGTGGGCTGCATTCCCACAAAAACTCTTTTGTCCAATGCTGCGGTCCTCAAAGAAGTGCGCCATGCAGCAGCTTTTGGCATTGAAACAGGCCCCATCACCATCCACTACCAAAAAATGAAAGAGCGCAAAGACGCCGTCATCGCCAAAATCCGCAGTGGTCTAGAAGGTCTCATCAAATCGAACAAGGTGACGATCTTCCGAGGCTCTGCGCAATTTGAATCGCCCAAAGAGCTGAAAATTACCGGGACTGATAATTTGTATCTGCACGCCGATCAGATCATCATTGCCACCGGATCGATCCCCCTCGACATCAAAACCTTCCCTTGCGACCACGAGAGAATCCTTAACTCCACATCGATCTTGGAGATCACCACGCTGCCCAAAAGTCTTGCCATTGTAGGCGGCGGCTACATCGGCTGTGAATTCGCTTCTCTTTTTGCAGAACTTGGCGTGAAAGTCACGATCTTAGAAGCTCTACCCTCCATTTTAACAGCGCAAGGAACAACCGTCTCTACCTTCATGACCAAGGTGTTTACAGGGAAAGGGATCGATATACAGGCTAATGTATCTGTCCAAAGCATCGAAAATCGCCAGTCCCATGTTCACATCACTCTTTCTAATGGCCATAGCTTGGATGCTGATCTTGCTCTCATTGCGGTGGGAAGATCGATCTATACTGATGGACTAAAACTAGAAAAAGCAGGTCTATCGACGGGGACCAGAGGCGCTATCGAAGTGAACGAACAGATGGAAACAGCGGTTCCCGGCATCTATGCGATCGGAGACGTCACAGGCCAATGGATGCTTGCCCACGTCGCCTCCCACCAAGGCATCATCGCCGCATCGAACGCCGCCGGCCATCCGATCAAAGCTCACGAAGCGGCCGTTCCCGCCGTCGTCTTCACTTCCCCAGAGATCGCAACAGTCGGCCTGACTTTAGAGCAAGCTCAAAAAGAGGGGTATGTATCAGCGTCGCAGGGCATGTTCCCGCTGCAGGCGCTCGGCAAGGCGCAGGCCAGCGGCGAAACAGAAGGGTTTGCTCAAATCGTCTTCGATAAAAAGACGGGCCAGATTTTAGGGGCTCTCCTCATTGGGCACGAAGCTTCAAACCTGATTGCAGAAATGACGCTTGCAATTCAACATGAGCTCACGCTAGAGTCGGTTCTAGAGACCATCCACGCCCACCCCACAATGGCGGAAGCGTGGCATGAAGCAGCGGCGATCGCAAACGAAACGCCGATCCATTTACCTCCTAAAGCGAAGAGACCATGAGCAAGCTCAACATTTTGCCTCCCAACCCTGAAGCCGAAGAAGCGAGAGGCCGTTTTCCCTCTTGGCTACATCGTTCGATCCCATCTGGCGATCAAGTTTTTCAAACGGATTCGATTTTGAAAAAATATCGGCTTAATACAGTATGCGAAGAGGCAAAATGCCCCAACCGTTTAGAATGCTACACAAAAAAAACAGCCACCTTTCTCGCTCTCGGCAAACAATGCACAAGAAACTGCGGCTTTTGCGATATTGATTTCAGCAAAACACCCAAAGCGCCTGAAGCTGACGAACCCGAAAGGATCGCCGCCTCTGTCTTAGAGCTCGGACTCAAGCACGTCGTCATCACCATGGTCGCCCGCGACGATCTCCCCGATCAAGGAGCCTCTCACATCGCCGCCATCGTCCGCGCCGTCAGAAAAGCCGATCCCACTGTCACCATCGAGCTCCTCACCTCCGACTTTTCCGGCGATGTCAAGCTGCTTTACATTGCCTTGCAAGAAAAGCCCGAAGTCTTCAACCACAACCTCGAAACGGTCCGCTCGCTTTCTCCCCGCATCCGCCACAAAGCAGAATACGACAGGACCCTCTCGATTCTCCGCGCCGCCAAAGAATCCAAACTCCCCCACTTCGTCAAATCAGGCCTCATGCTCGGCCTCGGAGAATCCCCTGACGAGGTCAAAGAATCCATCCGCGATCTCCACGCCGCCGGCTGCGATATCATCACCCTCGGTCAATACCTGCAAGCCAGCTCATCCAAACTCCGGGTCAAAGAATTCATCACGCCCGCGCTATTTAAATCCTACGAAGAATATGGGTTGAGTCTCGGAGTGCCTTATATGTATTGCGGGCCGTTTGTCAGGTCTAGCTACAACGCTAATTTATTTGCACCTAGCGTGGCGAAATAGTTTTTTTAAGGACTTCGTCCTTAAGATCCTACCAAAGGGCTGGCGCCCTTTGGAATCCCCTTTGTTTTTTGTATTTTTGGGAGAGGATTAACTGAATCTTTTTCATTCCATAGGAATTGAAACATCAACCCAATAACCGTCCGAACTCAGAACCAAAGCACAACGTTTGATCCCTTCGATATTGTCATCTTTTTCCAATCTACGTACTTCATTCCAATGAAGAGAGTCATCTTTCTTTAAATAGTAAAACACTATATGGCAATCATAAAAACTATAAAGAGTTTGCAATATACCATTCATGTATAGATTGCGCAGGTTATCGACACGTACAGTATTCTTAGTAAAATTACAAAAAACCAACCTTACTCTGTCTATCTGGAATTGAAGCAATTCCACCGTGCTAGTATCAGCGGTTTCAGGTAGTTTCCTGATCAATAATCGTAAATGCCTATCGTTCTCGATCGCGCGAGCATAGTCTAAAATTGTAGGTTTTACGAAATATGAAAAATCATTTGTTACTGTGGACATCTCTTCCCCCTTAAAGGTTTAGTAAAAAAATTGTCCTAAGAAAGTATCTTACAATAGAAATAGCATCAACTATTATTTTTAAATGGAGAATTCATCCAAGAATAGAGATCTTCTCTTGTTTGCCTAATTGCGCATCGCCCGATCTTCATGCCAATATCACCATCTTTAATGCTGCGCGTTTCACCATAAAGGACAAAAAGAACAGAAAAAGGAGCGTTCTTAAGATGATAAAAGACAGTATAGCTGTCGCCAACAGCACAAAAGACTTTCATCTTATCATTCCTGTATACGTTGCATAAACTGTCAATGCGAAAAGTATCTGCAGTAAAATTACAAAATACCAGTCTCGTCTTATCTATCTGAAATTGGAGCAGCTCTACTGAATCTATATCGGCGCCTGAAGGCAGTTCGTTAATCAATGTTTGCAAGCGGCGATCGCTCGCAATCACTTCGGCATAATTTAAAACTGTGGGTTCAATGAAATGTAAAGAATCATTCGCTAGAGCAGACATCTTTCCCTCCTTAAAAATTTGCTTGGGAAGAATATCTTACGCCAACAATTCCCGCATCATATTCTCTATTCTCGCATAGCTAAGCTGTAGCTTGAACTGCGGCCGCCTTCAACATTTTTAACGAGGATTCCTTTCTCGATGAGATCTACAATGTCGCGATGAGCCGTATCTTGCGAACATTTTGCTATTTTAGCCCATTTGGAAGTGGTGAGCTTGCCTTCAAATCCATCAAGCAAACGATTTAACACTTTGCGCTGCCGCTCATTCAAAGATATCTTAGCAAGAGCCTTCCAAATCCGCGCCTTATCAAGCACCGTTTCAAGCGTCTCAAGGGCTTTTTTAATTGCTCTTGCCAGACATCCTAAAAACCATTCGAGCCAAGCGGTCACATTCAGAGGGCCTTTTTGCGTGCGCTCTAAAATAGCGTAGTAGTGTTTTCTATCTATTTGAATCTGTTCGGAAAGACTATAGAAGCGATGGCTATTTTTTTCAGATCGGGCCAGAAGAAAATCCGCAATAGCCCGGCCAATGCGGCCATTGCCATCGTCGAACGGGTGGATCGTCACAAACCAAAGATGGGCAAGCGCTGCTTTGAGAACAAGATCTAATGAAGTTTCTTCATTGATCCATTGTAAGAAACGGCTCATTTCCTCATCGACCCGTTTTGCCTCGGGGGCTTCAAAATGGATTTTTTCTCTGCCCAGCTGTCCTGAAACCACATAGACGGGGCCTTTTCGCCACCCTCCTCTCGCGATTTTTTTCATTCCGCTCATCTCAGTTGGGAAAAGAGCTGCGTGCCAATGAAAAAGGCGCTCTTTGGTCAAAGGCTGATCAAACTGCTGCGTTGCATCCAAAATCATCTCAACTATGCCGTCAACATTTCTATCCACGGAGCCAAGAGCCGCTTGCTCCATTCCAAGATGACGAGCTACGGACGAACGAACTTGCGATACATCGAGGATTTCTCCTTCGATCTCACTAGATTTTACTACGTCTTGGGTCAATACCTGCAAGACAGTCTCTTCGCACAAATGAAATCCTATCGATTCCATCCCGCCTATTAGACGGCCCTGTTCATGGCGGAGTTGAATCAATAACTCCGCTATGCGAGGCTGATCCCAAGAAAAATGAGGCCAATCGGCAAGTTCATGAATATACATGTCTTCATGGTACCACGGATTCTCCGCAAAAACCAGCCTATTCTCCGCAAATCTTGCGGAGAATAGACAATTTATTCTCCGCACGAAATCTCAAAATACTTATATATAGATATTTACGTTTTAGTTAAAAGACGTTCGGAGACCTGCATCCGCATTATTTTCAACTCCCTTCCGGAAAGATGCCTCCAGAAAAGGGGCGGCATAAGGGCCGTTCGGGAAGACTGAAAGTGGACGATGCACGCTTTTTCCATGGGGATAGGTTCTTTGTCAAAGATTTGAGTGTATTCGATCGGAAGCTGTCCAATATGCAAGGAGCCGGGATAGGTTTGGAGAAGAGCGGAAAAAATGTTTTGGTCGGGAAAAGGAAGAGGTTCTTGTTGGGAGATTTTTTTCTGGCAGACTTCATGCCAGAGAGAAACAAAATCGAGCGTTCGCTGGGTTGGAGCTAAATAGATCGTTCCCGTGCGGACCTGTTTTGAGGCAATATCTTCGAAATAAAGCGAAATGTCCGCGTCTCCAAAGAGAAACGGGGGACGATGGAAGATCATTGCATCCGCGTCCACCCAAAGCAGCGGTTTTTTAAATTTTTTCAAACACTCTAAAATGAAGAGAGGCTTTTGACAGCAATTTTCCTCCCAAGTGCCAAGATCTTTTCTTCCTTCAATATAATAAGCTAATTCCAAGCTCTGACACGAAGCCTCAAGATCTTCGACTTCTTTTTCATAAATTGTATTTTGTGTATAAAATGAAATAATTAATGGGGTGTTCATCATCATCTTGCCAGATAATTAGTCCTTAATTATGGTGCAAATTTAAGGTCCATCTACGGATTGAAGAGTTATGCCCCAAAACCCCTTCCAAGTTGCTACTGTGATTCTAGCGGGAGGGCAGGGAACTCGCCTTTATCCTTTGACTCTGCATCATTGCAAGCCAGCTGTTTCTTATGGAGGACGCTATAAGCTCATCGACGTCCCGATCTCTAATTCACTGAATTCCGATTTTAGACAAATTTTTATCCTTGCACAACATCTTTCAGGAGAGCTGCAGCATCACATCAACCAAACGTACCATTTCGATTCCTATCATCCCGGCTCTGTCGATGTATTAACCCCGCAGCAAGATGAGGTGTTTTTAGGCTCTGCCGATGCGGTCCGAAAAACCTTGCCCACTTTACTAAGAAGCTCCGCCGATTATTTTCTTATTTTATGTGGAGATCAGCTCTACAACATCAATTTTCAAGAAATGGTAGAGTTCGCTTGCCAAAATAAGGCCGATGTCACGATTGCAGCTCTACCCGTGTTGGAAAAAGAGGCAAAGCGCATGGGGCTTCTTTCGATCGACCCTTCGAAAAAGATCGTTACATTTCATGAAAAGCCTGCGTCTCGCGATGCGATGGAGCCTTTTATCCTCCCTGAAAGTTTTTATACAGATAGAAAGTTAAATGTCCCCTCGGAACCTTCTTTTTTAGGCTCGATGGGGATTTACGTATTTACCCGCGACGCTCTGATTCGTCTTCTTAAAGAAGATCCTGGCGAGGATTTTGGCAAACATATTTTACACACAGCCGTGCAAAAGAACAACGCCTTTGCCTTTGTCTACACAGGCTATTGGGAAGATATCGGCACCGTCAACTCCTATTACAAAGCGAATCTCGTCCTCACGCAATCGAACACAGGCCTTGATACTTACGACGAGAGAAACCCTATTTATACCCGCCCCACGCATTTGCCAGGACCTAAAATCCGCCATACGCAAATCATCCATTCGATTATTTGCGAAGGGTGCATCATTGAGGCAGAAGAGATCAACCATTCGGTCATCGGGCTTCGCTCTCATATTAAACAAGGGACGATCATTCGAGACAGCGTGTTGATGGGCAATCATTTTTTCATGCCGCCTCTGCATCAAGACAAACCTTAGATATATGATTTTTGGATCGGAGAAAATTGTTTG
>DAINNB010000019.1:0-17852 GCA_036736085.1 Chlamydiales bacterium | reverse complement strand
CGAAAATTCGATTTTGAAATTCCCCTAGTTCATTTATCCACGGCGAACCACATATTTCAAAAAACGCGCCTTCTTTCGGCAAATTTCGCAAATATCCAACCCTAAAAAACTCTTCACCAACAACTTTATATGCCGGTCTAAGCTCAGATTTCAAAACCCAATACGTATTGTTGCTCTCCTTATAATATTTTAAAGCAAAGCCAATTTTTTTATCGTTAGTCAGAGAAATTAATTCACAGTCTCTTGCCCATGTACCAGCTGCTGGTGAATCAATTATTTTAATTTTCGTATTATTCACCAAATTTTTTGCCCAATTCATTTCTTAATCTTTCATCCAAAATCTCTGGATTGCGACAAACAATGGAATTAAAAACAATCCTTTGAGCAAAGGTGGTCATTTTTCTAAAGAGATCCTCGCTAAAGTAATTCATTCCTATACAAATTTCTCCAATTGATTCGGCGCAATTGTCCAAAATTAGGTCATCTTCACTAGGATCTGAAGCTATTTTTGCAAGAGCGTTCAAGGCTTCTAAGTCATAGTACATTCTAAGATCGATCGCAGCATCGCTCCGTTCATCCTCTCTAGCTGTTTTATCAAGTAAGATATCAATCAACAATCGCATCTGATTTTTCAAAATTAAATTCCCGCTAATGATTTATTTCTAACGGCAAATGAGTTCCTATTTGCCAATTTCCAATTTCTCCAGTAAATGGATTGATATAACTTTGTCCCATTCTATCACTTAAAATACGAGCATCAAATCTTGGAACATTGCTTCCAGAATGTAATCCTGGACGAGTGCTAGCTTCAGGTTTTATGGTCAATCTCCATTGAAATTCACTATTTTGATAAATACCCCATTTTTCTGGACCTCCATGAGAATTTAAATGTTTCTCCCATCCTTTACTTTTCGCCCATCCACGCAATATTCTAATATTATTCTGTCCAATTTCTGAAAGATTATAAGCTGCTCGATCGAAGCGGCTCAGTTCTATGGAAGGATTCAAATTGCTGGATAGGTTAAAACTTTCCATATTTGCTTGCAAAGCAGATTTATTCCCAAACGCACTCATCGCAACTTGAGCTGTAGATCGACTGACTTGATAGGAGAAAGAACGAGCAAGTCCTAAAGCGCTACCCACTCCAAGTGTGCTTGCTAAATTGTTCCCGATGGATGCCCATCCAGGACTAATACCAGTTTTTTGCAAGATTAACTCAGTAGCTGTAGGAATCGATCTTCCAGAAATAAGAGAACGCCCCCCGGCCGTGAACTGATCAGCTCCATGAAAAAACAAGGCAGCTCCCAATGGATAGAAAGGCGTATAAGCCAACATTGAACCTGCATACATCTCGGCAAAACCTCCCGTTACTTGTAGAGAGCCTTGAAACCTAGGATTATTCCAAGCGGCAGTGGCATCATTTCTCCAGCCTCTCATAATACGCGACGAATCAAACGAACCCGAAGGGCTTGGTTCAAGCCATAGTCCATACTCATCAAAGTGCATGAGCGGTTCATTTTTGACAAATGCGTAGAGGTTCATCCCGTCAGTAAATCCTGAAGGATCTGGTGTTAGCCAGCGACCCAACTCAGGAAGATAAAACCTCCGACCATAGTAGACAAGGCCTGATTCTCTGTCTCGCCGCTTTGAAGAAAAACTCCAAGGGCTGATCGTTGGTCCTTCTATAACCTCTTCGCCAAATGCACTATAATCTAACCAAGTACAGGAAGAACCGTCTAATGGAACGAGTGCAGCTAGATTATTTTGTAGATCGTGCAAAGGAACAAAAACCTTACCCCTTAGTTCGAGGGCAACAGAGGCGCTGAGCTCAGCTCGATAAGTTTCTCCTAAAATGCGCAACTCTTTAAGTTGAAGATTTGCATCCAAAGTCCCTATCTCTTTTTGTCCATCATAGAGAAAATACTCCAAAGTCTCTCGACCATTCTGATAGGTTGTTTTAGAGATGCAGCGATGCAAAGAATCATACACAAAACATATGCTATAGCCAGGAGCTATCACCTTGAGTAGACGATCCAAAGCATCGTAAACAAATCGAATGTCTTTTCCTTGAATAGGACACCCATTAGGACTGTAAACAAAATGAGAGGTCACTTGATGTAGAGGATTCACCTCATAGCATTCGGAGTCTTTTGCAAGTCGGTTTTGAAGCGAATCATAAAAGTAAATGTGAGCAAATCGACCCGTCTCTTGGATAAGCTGGTAGAGATCATCGTAAAAATACGTTCTCATTTCTCCCTGCCGCGTCATTGACACGAGATTGCCTACGGGATCAAAAGCATTAAACTCTTGAGAGAAAGATGGTGAGGCGGTTGCAACTTTTCTAGAAAGCAAATCAAATGTTTGGGTTCTTATGCTTCCATCAATAAGACGCTCTTTAAGGATTTTTTTAGACAAATCTCTCTCTAGATACTCATGAGAATAAAGTTCTTCGAGGTTGTTAAAACGAGAGATTTTTTGCAGTAAACTTCCTAAATAGTTATAAAAAATGAAGAGACCTGAGCAAGGGATTTTAAAACTTGCTTTTCTTCCATAGTCATCAAAATCACTTTGGATACTGTAACCAAGGGGAAACGTCTCAGATAAAACTCTTCCTTTAGGATCTGTCAAGCGTTGGATTTGATCTGTTCTTTGTAAATGACCAAGTCGATTATAGCTCATCTCATGATGTACGCTACCATCAGATGCATTAATCCCGATCAACTGACTAAGTCCATTATAAGCATAAGAAATAACGGTCTGATCCGGTTTAGTAATGGTTTTGACTTCTCCTGTAGGAATATAAGTTCTTCTAGTAACTTTCTCTTGAGGAGTTCCGGATGCCTCAATGAGGGCAATTTCTCTCCCCATGGGATCATACTCCCAACGAGTTGTAACTTGCCTTTCCAACCCATTAGAAGCAAAAATCGTGTCGATCTGATAAGAGAGTTTTTTAGAAGGCGTATAGAATTTTCTCACGAGAGAAAGAGTTCGATCCTTTTGCTTTTCAACACTTTGAAGATTGCCTTGAGGATCAAATGTCTCTATCGTTCTTAGGCCTAAAGCATCGACATGAACTTTTTGAAGTACTTTTTCACTTCGCTCATCGAAAACATCTTCATATGAGATTGTTTCTACATTGCTGAGAGGATCTATTTTCTGGATCAATCGATGAAGAGAGTCATAAAGAGAGATCTCTTTAGCTGTCTTTCCTTGAATAAAACGAGTCACTTCCGTCCGGTCGCCTTGTTCGTTGTAGCCATAAAGCACCTTTTCAATAATCTGCCCAGAAAGAGTTTCTCGCCTTTCTTCTATCATTCGATCTAGAAAATCGTAGATTTTGAAAGTAATTTCCCCTCCCTCTTCAATTTCCGAAACCCTGCCAAGAGAATCATATTTGTAATGAATCGTTTCTCCTCCAAATGTCTCAGCAATTTTTCTGCCAGCAGGATCATAATCATATGTTTTAGCATGTCCTTCCGGATCTATCTGCCTCATCAATAAATAACCGATGTAGAAAAAACTCTCTTCCGAGAGCAAAGAGTCTTTCTCAAAGATCTTTTTTCCTATAACGCGGCCTAGATAATCGCGTTCATAAATCGTCTTAACTCCAGAAGCGGTTATATGAGATTCGAGTTCTCCTTTAAGAGTATAAGTATAATATTCCTCCGTTCCATCTGGATGAATAATCTGAAGAGGCTTTCCGTAAATATTAGGCGTCGTTCTCGTCTCAAATCCTTCTGGATCGATCTGAAGAACCTCATGGCCGAAAATATTGTAGCTTTTTTTAGTTGTAGAACAAACCAACTGTCCTTGATCTTTCACCAAAGGAGGCTCAATGATTTCAATGCATCTTCCTAAAAAGTCATGCTTATAGTATGTTTTGTGTCCTCTTTCATCTTTTTCCCATTCCAAGCGATGCTTTTTATCATAGCTATATTCAAAAACCCTCTCTTTTTCTGGATCTTTAAGTGTTTTTCGAACTAGTCGATTAGAAAAATCGTATTCAGATATCTCTTTAATCAAAGACCCAAAATCCTGATATAGAGAACGATTTCCCAAAGCATCATATTCAGCAAGAGACGCTTGTCCAAGAGGATTTGTTTGTCGGATGATCCGATTTTTCTCATCATATTCATAAAAAAGCTTATAGCAAAAATTACCCTCTGCATCATAAATTTCTTCATGATCGATCTGCGCCGCAGCTCTATAGTAAAGAACTTTTCTTTTGAGGAGTTTTTCTTGAACTCCGTCCAGATACTTTTCTTCAATTATTTCCGGCATTCCTAAAAAAGGCTGCGTTTGTCTTGGAAATATCCGTTTGATTTTTTGACACACTCCATCATCAACGGTTTCTTTGATCAGTAAAAAATCTTCATCATAATCATAAGTATAGGTAATTTTTTCTACGTCCTTATCGCAAAGAACCTTGGTCTTTATAAGATTCGTTCCTGGCACATAAGTAAATAAGGTGATTAGACCGCTAGCCTCTTCAACTCGCAGAGGAAGATGCCTTTCATCTTGAGTATAAGAGCTTTTTGTCAAACAAGCCTCGGTTTGGGTTAAATCAATACTACCATCTGACTTAAGAAAGATTTTCCCTCCATTTCCAGTAATGTCTCCGCAAACATAGCTTTGAGCCACATTGCCATGGCCATCGTATTCAAAACATCGAGCAAATCTACAAACTCCATCTGCATCCCAAAAGCTCCTAGAAACAAGAAGGGTATGATTCCAAAGAAACCTCTCTTCGCTATAGAGAGTTTCTCCAGCTTGAAAATACTTAATCGAAATGAGCCTTCCTTGATCATTCCAATCATAGGTTGTTTTATTTTCTTCTATGTCAAAAACATCCGTACTGTTTTTGCGATAGACAAAACGATGAGTTGTCAAAAGATCTGAATCTTTGCCAACTGGAGCCTTAAGAGAAAAGACTTTGGGGTTTGTATATTGATCACCCATATCATAGTGAATATCGACCTTTCTCTGTTCAGGCAAAGAAAAAGAAGAGAGAACACCAAGCTGATGAAGTTTTTTTCCTCGGGCTACTTGCTTTGCGGTCCAATTAAAGAAAAGATCAGGCCCATGAGGAGAAGAAATTTTTTTCACTAAGTTCTTTTTAGCTTCTTTTACATACTCGGTATGTAAATTTGCAGATTGACCATCGCTTCCTACGTAAACTAGGCTGCTAGATGCAGATGGAATTTTGACACTGGCAAAAATTTTATTTCCAGATCGATTGGTCGATCTGATTTCAACCAGCTCATCTCCTTGGTGAATATAACGCAAAACATGTCCATTGGGCAGATCTTCTTGAAACAAAAGGTAATTATATCTGGAATAATACGTCTCATTTTTAAAAATACCTGAGTAAGGGATTTCTGTTTTCGTCTGCTGAATGGCTTTAACATAATGACGCACCGTTCCATCTGCTGCATGCAAAGAAAAGCTTTTGCCTTCAGAATTTCTTTCAGGGTTAAAAATGATCTGATGATTTTTAATATGCGTCCTAGCCGAAATATCTCCTGAAGCCGTATTGGCAATTCCTAAAGCTTCATTAACAAACCGATCTGTCGTAAATGTATAAGGCTTCCATTTTTTCTTTTTCTTTGGATCTCCGTAAAAAAATTCCCCTATGTATCCGATCTGTTGAATTGGATAATAAAAAATCTCCGTCCCGTAGGGTTCTCGAATAAAAATTCTCCCTTCATACCAAGTGGCTCTATAGTGCTCATATCCAGTAAAAGACCATCCTTCTGAGACATATACATTACCTAATCGAATCGGTTCTGCTCCCTGAACCAGGTATACGGGTTTATGCAAACAAAAATCGCCAGTGATCACACTAACGCCTTCCACCAAACTGGAAGGCTCATTCTCCGTAACAGCCGTTACATCAAACCCTAAAAGTCTTATCGCTAACAAAAGAAAAATCACAAGAAATCGCATAAACTAGTCTCTTAAAATTGAAAAAAATAACTAGTGTAGCGGAAATTTTTTTTATGACAAAGGATCCCAAAGGACGAAGTCCTTTGGTGGGGTGCAGGGGCGAAGCCCTTGCTTAAAGCTCAGGGATCACAACTAGACTAGGATGAACGCGGGCGCGCAGGATTTGTTGAATAGCTGTAAGAGTGGAGCCTGTGGAGGAGTGGCAAGTGACGCAGGAGCCCTCGTAGGAGATGACGACCTCTTTGTCGTCTTTGAAATGTAGGACATTGACGCCGCCGGCATCGAGTTCGATGTAGGGGCGGATCTCTTTGTCGATCACTTCTTTGATGATAGCGAGTTTTTGAGCGGAGGGAAAATCCTGCCAGCCGGGGATGCCGCCGGGAATTTCGTTAAAATCGTGTTCAATGGGAGTGAGGTCATACTCTGCGGTGTAGGGAATATCAAAACATTGCTGAGAGGCTTGATCGATGGCGGCGATGGCTTGATTGAGATGAGAGTAGGCTTGTTTGGGGAAAGAAGGGATGTCTTTTTTGTCTCGGACGTGCTGATCGAGAAGATCAGCAGAGATGCGAGAGGCCTGATCGTAATTTTTTCTAAGGACAAGCTCGCAGGCAATTTCGCCGGCGGCGATGAGGGAGATGGGCCCGTAGGCTTGAAATTTTACGTCCGCAATAACGCCGTCCGATTCGTCGACAAGCCAATAAAAAGCGAGAGATCCTTCTTTGCCGATGACGAGACGCATGTTTCTCGCGAGAGCGTCTTCTGGAGTAAAAAAACCCACATAGTGAAGCCGATCGACCTTATCTCGGAGCTTTTTGCTAAAGAGTTCCCAAGCGTGAGGGCGAAGAAGCTGCGTTAAGGACATGAGACAACCTGCTCCGATAAAGTGTGTAAATGGGAAACTGCTTCGGCAACGAGCCCGATCGCTCGAAGGATCTCTTCTTCCGTGGTGTAGCGGCTAAGAGAAAAACTAATCGAGGCTTCGGCAAGAGAGGCATCGATGTTCATCAGCTGCAAAAGATAGGAAAGGGATTGCGAGAACGGTCCGCCGAGAGAGGCGTAAAGCCCTTTTTTATTCAGCAAATAGAGAAGAGCTTCTGCATGGGCCCCTGGAAAAGAGAGGACCGATACATTGGGCAAACGAAGTTGATCGGCAAAAGGACTTACTGCTTTGGGGATCCGTTTTAAAAGCTCATATTCAAAAAGGTCTCTTAGACGGGCCGTTTCCAAACTCATCCGATCTAAAAAAAGGGCAGACTGTCCGGCTGCAGCAGCGAGTCCCATGAATGAAGGAATATCGAACGCTCCTCCGCGAAGCCCCGCTTGCTCAGAGCCGCCTAGGATGAGAGGAGAAAGGGGTTTTCCGGCTTTTGCGAACAAAGCGCCTGAACTTTTAAGCGCATGCATCCGATCGCCTGAAAAAGAGAGATAATCCGCGCCTAGGTCCGCAAAAGAAAAAGAGAGCTTGCCTATCGCATAAGAGGCTTCCAAATGCAAAAGAGCTCCTTTTTCACGACATAGCTGAGCGATCTCTTCTATCGGTTGCAGCACGCCGGTGAGCCCGTCGGCCATGGTGACGCTGACTAGAGCTGTTCGAGGACTGATAAGAGAAGAGAGAGCCTCCACATCGATTTGTCCTGAAGGCAAAAGAGGAGCCATTTTGACAAAGCAGCCAAATTCCTCAAGCCGATGCATCATCTGCAAAGTAGGCAGATCTTCTAATGAACTGACAATGAAATGGCACTTCCCCTCTTTTTTCGCCGATTGGAGAAAAACGCTCCAAAGAGCTTGGTTCACAGCCTCTGCTCCAGAGGAAGTAAATACGCACGTGTCATCGGATGTAGCCCCGACGAGATCATAAAGGGCCTGATAGCGGCTGTCTAAGGCGGCCATGAGCTCTTGTCCCATCCGATGCGGAGCAAACCCTGCACCCCAATGATCGAAAAGATACGGCTTCATCCGCTCCAGCGTCGATGCGCACGGCCTTGCGGCGGAATGGTTATCGAGGTAAATCACGGGACCACTTTCCTTTTGCATAGGTATAGACAAGAGGCTCTCCTGTCGCAAGCTCCAAACGGACGACCTCTTCAGGGCTCAGCCTATCCAAATCCATTAAAATCGAACGGAGCGAGTTGCCGTGAGCTGCAATAAACACATTTTTCCCTTCTTGAAGACGAGGCACAACCCGTTTTTGGAAATAAGGAAGCGTGCGGGCGGCCGTCATCGCCAAGCTTTCCCCTTCCGGAGGAGCTATATCATAACTGCGGCGCCAAATCTGCACTTGCTCAGCCCCATATTTTTTAGCTGTTTCAGCTTTATTCAGCCCTTGCAGTTTGCCGTACATCCGCTCATTAAGCTCCCAAGCTCGATAGACAGGGATTGTTTGAGCTTTGGTCTCGGCGCTATAAATCTCTCCCCAAGTTTCCATTTTCCCTTCATGAGGATGCTGGAAAACAGGGACTTTGCCACTGCTATGCTCATTCATAGCTAAGACTACAGTCATCTGAGCCCTGATCAACGTCGAAGTAAAAATGACGTCAATAGGGATATTTTTAATTTTCTTTCCGCCTTCAATCGATTCTTCAATCCCTTCTTTCGTCAAAGGGATATCGATCCATCCAGTGAACAAGTTGGATTTGTTCCAAGCAGATTGGCCGTGCCGCATCAAAATTAACTTAGGGTCCATAAATACTCCGTTGATAGTATACCAAAATCATGGTTTATTCTATACTGTCTAGCCATATGGAAAGCAAAAGATTAAGCAAAGCTCTCGCAGCCGCCGGAATCGCATCTCGAAGGGCCTGTGAAGAAATTATTTTCGCAGGACGCGTCAAGGTCAACGGCCAAGTCACAAAAGTCCCCCAAACTCCAGTCAACTGGCAGATGGACCGGATCCATGTGGACGAAGTGCTCGTCACTTCCGAGCAGAAAAAAGTTTACTATATGCTCAATAAGCCTCCGGGGTATTTGTGCACCAATGCGCGCCCAGGGAAAAAACCGATCGTTCTAGATCTTTTCCCCGACTCGGAAAGGCTGTTTACCGTAGGGCGTTTGGACCGAGATACGACAGGACTTCTCCTTGTCACCAACGACGGCCATTTTGCCAATGAGGTCATTCATCCCTCGTCGAATATCATCAAAGAATATCTTGTCAAAACATTGCAAGAGATCGAAGGCCACCACCTCGAGACGCTCGCTGAAGGGGCTCGCGTAGACAACAAATGGGTCAAACCCGTTTCTGTGACTAAGGTGCGAAGAGGCAATTTCAAAATTTGCGTCAAAGAAGGCAAAAAGCATGAAGTGCGCATTCTTGCTGAAAGAGCAAAGTTAAAAATTGTCGAGCTGACCCGCATCCGCATAGGCGGACTCGTTCTCGCCCAGCTGCCGCTCGGAGAATACCGAACGCTCAGCGCGCAAGATCGCGATTGTATTTTAACTGCCCAATAAATTATATTTTGCCCAATGCTTAGTATTGCGCGATTATTTGGAAGGTCCCCCTTCTCCCCTCTTCAAACCCACATGGACAGAGTGGCAAGTTGCATCAGCGAACTGCCCGCTCTTTTTGAAGCGATCCTTGAAAAAAACATAGATGCGATTGCGCAAATCTGCCTGACTATCTCTGAGTTGGAACACCAAGCGGACCTAACGAAAAATGACATCCGCAATCATTTGCCCAAAAGTTTATTTCTCCCTGTGGACAGGGGGTCTTTATTAGATATTTTGGCTCTGCAGGATGCTCTCAGCGATCAGGCGGAAAAGATCGCTCAGACAGCGACGTATAAATTACTCGAACTACCCGAATCGATGAAGTCCTCCTTTATTTTGCTTTGCACGCAAACAATGGAGCTTTTTTGGCTGACAAGGCAAGTCATCAGCGAACTCGACGAGCTGCTCGAGTCTTCATTCGGCGGCATCGAAGCGGAAAAAGTAAAGACCATGGTGGAACAGATCGCGTTTCGCGAATATGAAAATTCCACACTGCAAGTCACTTTGCTTAGACAGCTTTATCAAGATGGAGCTCATCTACCTTATCCCGACTTTCATCTCTGCCATGTTTTAATCGGAGACATTGGAGCTCTCTCTACAATTTCAGAGAAATTGGGAAATCGCATTCGCATGCTGCTCGAGCTAAAATAATATGGAATGGTTTTTAGGCGGCCTCACACTCATTCTTGGCTTCTACATGGCTTGGAATATCGGGGCCAATGATGTCGCCAATGCAATGGGAACTTCCGTCGGCTCCAAAGCGCTAACACTTCGCAAAGCCGTCTATCTCGCAGCTATCCTCGAATTCGCCGGAGCCTTTTTAGTTGGCTCTAACGTATCGGAAACCATTCAAAAAGGGATCATCGACCCCACCGTCTTTTCCGCAGATCCAATGCTCTTCGTCCTCGGGATGATGGGATCTCTTCTCGCTACCGGCGTTTTACTGCAGATCGCATCTTATCTCGCGCTCCCCATCTCAACGACCCACGCCCTCGTCGGCGCCGTCATCGGGTTCGGCCTTGTCATCGGCGGCGTAGACGCCGTATGCTGGTCGGGAGTCGGCAGTATTGTGGCCAGTTGGATCATTTCCCCCCTTCTCAGCGGAGTCATTGCCTATTTTCTCTTCGGCCTCATCCAAAAAAAGATCCTCTACGCTCTCAACCCTATCGAAGCTACGCAAAAACTCCTTCCGATCCTCGTTTTTTTCTGCTTCTTCACCATTTTCATCAGTCTTTTCCAAGGCGGCATCCCTCAGCTCAACATCTCTTTCAGCGGTTTCACTTCGGTTTCCCTTTCCGCCAGCATCGGGCTTATCGCCTACTTTTTCAGCTATAAATCGGTCCAAACAATCGCCTCCCCTGAACTAACACCCGCATCAGGCTTCCACCCTGATCAAGCCGTCAGCCTAGAAAAAGCCCTAAAACACCTCCAGCGCGCCCACCTCTCCAATCACAATGAATCCTACCAAGAGCAATTCGCCAGCGCTTTCGACCTCATCCGCTCTCTCACAGAAACTGTAAAAAAAAACACCCAGTTCCCCCGCTGCCACACACAATATCAATCTGTCGAAAAACTCTTCGTCTTTCTCCAAATCCTGAGCGCATGTCTCATCGCATTCGCCCACGGAGCTAACGACGTTGCTAATGCTATCGGCCCCGTCGCCGCTGTCATCAACGTCCTAAAAACAAACTCCCTCTCGTCTCACGCCCCCGTCCCATCTTGGCTCCTCGTCCTCGGCGGCGGAGGGATCGTCGTCGGTCTTGCCACCTGGGGCTGGAGAGTCATCGAGACCATCGGGAAAAAAATCACCGAGCTCACCCCAACCCGCGGTTTTTCCGCCGAATTCGGCGCCGCTATCACCATCCTCCTCGCCTCGAAACTCGGCCTCCCCATCTCCTCCACCCATGCCCTCGTCGGCGCCGTCTTCGGCGTCGGACTCAACCGCGGCCTCCAAGCCCTCAACCTCCAAATGCTCCGCGAAATCGTCATCTCCTGGATCGTCACAATCCCCCTTTGCGCTCTCCTCAGCATCCTCGCTTTTTATGGCCTTAAATATTTGTTGATCGCTGTAGCCTAAACAAGCAAGGGCTCCGCCCCTGCACCCCACCAAAGGACTAGCGTCCTCTGGACTCCTCTTTACTTTATGAATCATCTTTCGCAGCGAAAGATGATTTGTAAAAAACAAAAAGGAGTCCAGAGGACTTTAGTCCTTTGGCGGGGTGCAGGGGCGGAGCCCTTGCTAGCTTGAATGGTTATTTGATGTGTGTTATACCGCGCTGCATGGATATAAATAGACAAGCGGACGAGCTCCTCTGCAAGATTAAGCATTTTATGATTTCGCAGAGCGGGCGGAGGGCCCAAGAGGCGACGGCACAGGAGTTTTATGCGGCGCTTTCGAATGTATTGAGGGAAGAGGCAATCATTAATTGGACAGCGGCGCTTGACACGTTCCATCAAAAGAAAGTGAGGACGGTGAATTTTCTTTCGATGGAATATTTGCCTGGGAGGCTTTTGGCCAATCATGTAACGAATGTGGGCGGAGAGGAATTAGTTAAGGCAGCGCTGGCTAAAGCGAATCTTTCTTATGCAGAAGTTGTAGGATTTGAGCCGGATCAAGGGCTTGGAAATGGAGGATTAGGGCGATTGGCTGCCTGCTTTTTAGATTCGCTGGCCACCTTGCATTACCCTGCGAGGGCATATGGGCTGAGATACCAGTATGGGATCTTTGAGCAAGAAATTTGGAATGGAGAGCAAGTAGAGAGGCCCGATTGCTGGCTGCTCACGCAAAATCCTTGGGAGTGCAGGAGAGATTTATACGCAGCGAACGTCCATTTTTCGGGGGAACTAGTTAGGGCGCAAAACAAACATGGCGATGAAGTGTATTTGCTTAATCAGGCGGAGGAAGTGAGAGCGCTACCTTTTGACACGCCAATTGTGGGGTATGCGAGAGACCCTAATTTTACTGTCCTGACATTGAGATTGTGGTCGACGAAGGAATCGCCCCGCAATTTTCAATTGCAAAGATATAATGCGGGATTTTTAGGACAAGCGGCGGAGAATACGAATTTAACGGATGTTTTGTATCCGAATGATAATACGGAGTTGGGAAAAAGAGTTAGGTTAAAACAGGAATTCTTGTTGGCTTCCGCATCTTTGCAAGACATTTTGAGAAGACATTTACATGTTTATGGGGATTTGACCGAATTAGCAGATAAAGTAAGGATCCAGATCAATGACGCCCATCCTGCCTTTCTTATTGTTGAAATGATAAGGACGCTGACGAAAAATTACGATTTTTCTTGGAAAGAGGCTTGGGAAGTATGCCAAACTTGCTGCAGCTATACGAACCACACCATTTTACGAGAAGCGTTAGAGGAGTGGAATGAGAAGAGGCTCGAAGATTTGCTACCGAGACAATATAAAATTTTGCAGCTCTTGAACCAGCAATTTTGCGATAGCATCAGAGAGCGATATCCAGATGATGAAGCGAAAGTCCGGCGCATGTCGATTTTAGAAAAAGGGCAAGCCAAAATGGTCCATTTAGCAATCGTCGGATCTCGCAAGGTCAATGGCGTGGCGAAATTACATACAGAGATTTTGACCCAGCAGATTTTTCCTGATTTTGCTGCATTTTACCCAGATAAATTTATCTCAATTACAAATGGGGTCACACAAAGAAGGTGGCTTGTTGCCGCCAACCAGCCGCTAACCCAGTTCATCTCAAAAAGAATCGGGGAAGGGTGGATTTGCGATTTTATGCAGATCAAAAAGCTAGAGGCCTTTGCTGAAGATCCGGCTTCGCAAAAAGAATTTTTAGAGATCAAGAAAAAGAATAAAGAAGTTTTAATCGATTTTTTAAAAAAAGAAAATCCGCTTCGAGACGCTTTGGGAAAAATCGTTCCCCAGCCTGTTTTACTCGATCCAAATGCGCTATTTGATCTGCAGATCAAGCGATTCCACGAATACAAAAGACAGCTGTTAAACGCACTTCATCTGATCATGGTCTATCAGGAACTTAAAACCGATCCTTCTTCGCGAAAAGTCCGCCGCATCTCAATTTTTGCAGGTAAAGCGGCGCCTGGATATAACAAAGCCAAACAAATTCTACATCTCATAACATGCCTTGCTCGAACGGTCCATAACGACCCTAAAGCGAGCGACTATTTATCCATAGTATTTGTAGAAAATTATAACGTCACAAAAGCGGAAATTTTGATTCCGGCAGCGGATCTCTCGGAGCAAATTTCAACAGCTGGCTGGGAAGCTTCTGGAACGGGCAATATGAAGCTCAGCATAAATGGAGCGTTGACCATTGGAACGGAAGACGGTGCAAATATAGAAATGAAACAGTCCATTGGAAATGCTTGGTGGCCCTTTGGGTTCGGCGCGACGGCAGAAGAAAACAAAAAACCTTATAAAAGCTGGGACATCTATCTGCAAAACACCAAAATCCAACAAGCGCTCAATGCATTAAAAGAAGGCATTTTTGCGCAAACAGAAAAGGAAAATGAAGTTCTTGAGCAAATCTATAGACATCTTATTGAAAGTGATCCCTACCGGGTCCTCCAAGACCTCCCCGCCTACTATGAAACCCAAAAACAAGTGGAAGCTCTTTTTTTAACTCCAAATAAATGGGCTGAAACCGCTATCCGCAATATCGCCGGGATGGGGCCTTTTTCTGCAGATGAATCGATCCGCAACTACGCAAATAAAATTTGGGATATCGCGCCTTGTCCTACAGATCCTGCTATCCTCAGCGCTGTGCGAAAAGAATATTCAACGGCCAATATACCACGCTGAAAGCTGTAAAAAATCGATTGCTGCAAAGTGGATTGAAGCAATCGATTCTTGAGTCACGAATGGATATACCCGTTCCACCTCAATGGCACCCAAAATGACCGCATTCAAAGCCTTTTCAGTGCGGTTGAGATGGAACGGGTATAAAATTAACTAAAGCTGCCATTTCGTTTGAAGCGCTTCTAGTTTTTTCTGTTTTTTCATCTGAGAGAGGGTTCGGTTGAAAAGATCAATCACGTGCTCATTTTGTCCTTTAAGCCCCATCACCCGAAGTCCGACATCCGTTAAAGGCCCGGTCGAGATCTTCAACTGCTCAGCGTACATGTCGCGAACAAAACTAGAAGCTACTAGCCGATCTAAAAGAGCGCCTTCCAAAGAACCTGTTACGACAGCTTTTAATAACTCGGGGACGGTCTCATACTTTCGAACAATAATCTCCGGATATTTTTGCAAAACCAAAAGGGCAGGATCCCCCATCACGATTCCCACGACCTCATTCGATAATTTCGTTAGATCATTGAGCTGCGCGTTGGAAGGGATCACAAGCACAGGGCCTAGATCTAAAAAATTTTTAGAAAAATCGTATTTCATTTGATTGAACTGATAAGCCGGCAAAGACGTCAAGACGGCGTCGTACTCTTTTTCATGCAGCCCGTCTAGCAAAGAATCCCAATTGGCCTCCATTTTGATAAAATCGACCCCGGCATATTTAGAAACTTCCAAGAGAAGATCTTCCGTGAATCCATTCACATAGGGCTGAAAAGCCTCAAAATTGAGCGGATACCAGTTCGGGTCCACTCCTATGCGAAAAGTGGGCCGCTTACCAGCGCTGCAGCTTCCGATCAAGAAAACGAGAAAAAAAAAGGTGAGTATTTTACCTGTTCGCATGAACTGCGATTTTGCTCATTTTTTTAATAAGCATCAACCTAGAGACTGTCTACGGGCTGCGCCTTAACAGATTTTTAAGTTACGCGCGATATCAATTCCGCATCTTTATGTAGGGATTGTCTACGCAGCTTGATCCCCCCAAGCAAAGATGCGGAATTTGGCTCAAAAAAATCTAAAATAAACAGAAGCTCTTGATTAAGATCGGTCCACTTCCATTGCATTTTCAACTTCTTTTTTTACTCCAGCTGATCGATGCCCTTCAATAGATTTTCTATCCTCTGCTGTTCTATGGCTATCAGGACCTCGTCGCATAGCCTGTATTTGCCGAGGCGTAAGAGCGGAGACGACTTGCAAGACAACCCCCTGGATCAATCTCGTCAATCTCAAGTTCTGACTGTCCGTTTGCGACAGCCCATCTTGGGGCGGCTCCTCTGATAAAGGTTTAATTCCATCCGGACTCTTTTTTGGCAATTCTTCATAAGAAGGCATAGGACTTAGCCGAACATCATACTCCGTATCTTGCTGCTTGCCGTTTCTTTTCGCCCATCCCTCAATCTCCTCGACATCCAAGCTAGAAAGACCTTTCTCAGGATCGATATCAATCCGAAGAGCATCCACTGCTTCTTTTAACGTCACTCCATAGAGGCGAACAAGCCGATCGTGCAAAGCGCGGTTGCGCACAGCTTTAAATTGAACGAACGTAATATCTTCCGTAAAGTCTATCTCGCCTCCGGGAACATCGCGAAAATTGACGCCGTAGGCTTCATAAAATTTACCATCTAACGCCTTGATCGTATCATCACGGCGTCGCTGTCTTGCTCTCTCTCCTCCTGAACAACAAGATATATGATACTCGTTCAACTCAAGCCGGTCATCTTTATACACAACAACAGCCTCATCGCTAAATCGGCTGCAACAGCCTCCTAAAGCAGCAGTGTGGTTTGCCTCTATTTCTACATGTGGGACCATGTGCGCCATAATATTCTCCTTTGCCCGTGATCTGGGCATTTCATTAACCATACCCTTATTTGTAAAGAATTCTTTAATTTTATGTAAAGAATAATCAAAGATAAGAGGGAGCTTTTTATAAATTCTCCATGAAAATGGATCGTATTTATATTTTCACATTTGATTTTTCCTCCCAATCTCTAGTAGAGTCAAATAGGAGATCTATGCATGAATCCTTCTCTTAATTACCCTCTTGAACAACTCATGACGATCAAGAAAAATCGTTTTGATCAAGCAGTGAAAACTCTTGAAGAAAAAAAGGCGCTACTGGACAAAGCGACAGCTAAGCTCTATGATGTTACGAGAGAAAGAGACGAAGTGCTCGATCATAAAAAAGCAAAACTTGAACAATTAAGAAATGAGTTGGACGCGGGAACAACCACAGATAAGATCCAGCAAATGAAAGCGTATCTCAAAGTAGTAGACTCTAAATTATTAGAAAAAGAAAAAAAAGTCACTGAACAAAAAAAAGTTGTTGAAGCTGCCCAAAAACAAGTAGACCTTGCAACAGAAGAAGTCTTTCAGCGTAAAAAAGATTTAGAAAAGCTTGAAATGCACAAAACGCAATGGCAAAAAGAAGTGCAATATGCTACAGAACAAAAAGAAGCTACCCTGCAAGACGACCAAGGATCTGCTACGTACGCCCTGAGGAAAAAGGAAGCTGAGCTGAGAAAAAAAGAGAGAGAGAAAAATGACCACTAACCCTGTAAGACCCCCTCCGCCTCCAGATCCGGTGTCTTCTAAATCAAATAGGGCCGTTGTGAAAAAGTTTCGAGATGAGCTCCATACAGGTGATAATGTGAGAGAAATAGACCCGGATGAAGAGAGCCGTAAAAAAAACAAACAGCTCGCCGCTCAGTTAGGAGATCAAGACGCTCCAACCGATATGGCCAGCGGCCCCGTCACTTTGCAGTCTCCATTAGACGTGAACTTCTACAACACCTCTGCTTCACAAGAACCCGTTTCTAGATCTTCTTCTACCCCTTCGGGAAGAGTACTCGGACCCTCTCCGTCCATTGACTACTCTACCTCTTTGCCGCGGCCGTCGCCAGCTCCAGTTCCAAGCCCGGCTTACTCTCCGCCCCCAACAGTCCAGCCTACAGCTTCTCCCCAGCCGGCAGCGACATCCGAGCCATTGCCTAACTCGCCGAACTTTTGGCAAAGCGTCGACACCTCAAACAACACGGGAGCCGCAGCTCCGCAAAATCTTTCCGAATACAGCCGCATGCCCAGCATTCGGGTTCCTGCGCCGCAAAATAACAATTCGGACCAAGACAATGAAGAAGACTACGAATATCAATATCAGCCAGGAGCAGAGCCGGACCAAAATAATGTCTCTGCACAAAAAACTTCTCCAAAACCGTTTTCTGAAGTAGACCAAGAAACGAAAGCCGAAAAGGCAAAACAAGCTCCGGAACAACAAGAAAAGTCAATGGGAAAATCCGATAAAAAAGAGACAGCTGAAACGCCGGCTCTTTCCACAAAAGGAGAAGCTATAGGCCAGACAAGCGAAGGGAAAAAACCGTCAGCTTTAATCGGCGAAACGAAGACATCTTTGCTTCAAGAGCCGTCTGGGAAACAATCTTCTTTACAGGCGCCTTCGACAAAAGCCGGAGCACAGCCTCTTTCCGAAACCCCAGCTCCCATGACCTCGCCAACTTCTCAAGCCCCCCCTACTTTTTCTCCCGCAACCGCCCCCCAACCTCTCTCTCCGGAAAATCCCATAG